>JAGYLT010000083.1 GCA_018400545.1 Bacteroidales bacterium | reverse complement strand
AAACTTGATTTACGCGCCTCCCAATCAATCAACCTCACTGTGGGTGGTTCATTCAACCTGCAGGATTACAATCAATTCAGCTATGCCAACTCAATGTTCAACTGGGAAAACAATGCGCATGTAAAAAACACTACCTGGCGCGTTTTCGGTAGATTTACACAGCGTTTCCCTCAGAATCAGGAAAGTAACTCGTTGGTAAAAAATGTATTCTACTCCATACAGGCCGACTATTCAAAATTTGATCAGGTGGTAGAAGATGATACGCACCGCGACAGGCTTTTCAACTATGGGTATCTCGGAAAATTTGAAACCTACAAAAGACGCTCCTACGAATTAGGGTCTGACACCATCAACGGACAGATTTACAACAACGTCTGGCTGCAAAACAACTGGCAGGATACCGCATTCACATTCCAGGCTTTTGACATAAACCCGGTAGTAGCAAGATACACAGAACAGTATTACGAATTTTATCCTGACAAAGGCGACTGGCAGTTTAACCCACAGGGCGGCTTCTGGCTCAATGCCAATCAGGTTCAGCTATACGGCGGGTTGCTCAACGGGCAATCTCCTGACGGTGTTTACACTATGTGGAGTAATCTGGGCTCACAGTATAATGGTTACCAGGTAACCGATAACTCACAAATAGGTATCACAGCCAATGCCTCTGCCGATATTGGCAACCATGCTATAGAATTTGGTTTGCAATATGAGCAACGCTCAAGCCGTGCATACGGATACGGCCCCGTTGGTTTATGGACACTCATGCGCCTTATCACCAACGCTCATATTATCGAATTGGACAAAAGCAGCGGCCAACTTGTTGAAATTGATGGAGTATTTCAGGATACTATCAATTACGACAGGCTCTATAGTTTTACTGACCAACGGATATTTGATATCAACCTGAGAAAAAAACTGGGACTTCCGTTGCAAGGTAAAGACTGGGTAGATATCGATTCGTACGATCCTTACACACAAACCATCAATTACATTGATGAGAATGGTGTATTAAGAAAAGACATTTCAGTAGCCGACGGATTGACCATTGATATGTTCAGCCCCGACGAACTGCTCAACGATGGAGTAAATTATGTATATTATTATGGATACGATCCTTACGGCAACAGGCAAACAAGCCGCCCGTCGTTTGATGACTTCTTCAACAAAACCGATGAAATTCTCCTGCCCGATGGCAGCACAAAAACATTTTTTACCCGCGATATCGGCGCCTTTGAACCCATCTACATGGCAGGCTATATCCAGGACAAATTCGCTTTTGATGATTTGATCTTCAACATCGGTGTTCGTGTTGACCGTTTCGATGCCAACCAAAACGTATTAAAGGATCCTTTCCTGTTTTACTCAGCCTACACTGTTGCCGAACAGCCAACTACTTTTACCGGTACAGCCCACCCTTCAAACATTACTGATAATGCAGTAATTTATGTTGATAACAAAGATAACCCCTCCAACGTGTTGGGTTACCGTATTGATGATGAGTGGTACAACGCAGCCGGGGGTATTATTCAAAACCCAAATATTCTGGATGCCGGAAATGGTATTACTCCCTACCTTAAGAATCCGGAGCAAACAAGAATTTCATCTGAGGTATTTGAAGACTATGAACCACAAATCAGTGTAATGCCACGTATTTCGTTCTCTTTTCCAATTTCGGATGAAGCACTATTCTTTGCGCACTACGACATCCTGACACAGCGTCCTACATCAGCATTAAGAATGGATCCGACAGATTATTTCTTTATCGACCGTCGTGGCGTTATAAACAATCCCAATCTCAAACCTGAAAAGACAATTGATTATGAATTGGGATTCCAGCAAAAACTGAGCAATACATCTTCGCTTAAGATTTCTTCTTTCTATCGCGAAATTCGTGACCAAATACAATACTTCCGTTACACAGGTGCCTACCCCGGCGGCTCAAACCTTTACAACAGTTATGCGAACCTCGACTTTGCTACCATTAAAGGTTTAACCGTTGAATATGACCTGCGACGTACCAATAATGTAAGAACAAGAATCAGCTATACGCTGCAATTTGCCGAAGGTACAGGCTCAAGTCCTAATACAGCTGCAGCTTTAGTAAATGCAGGTTTACCAAACCTCCGTACAATCTTCCCACTTAACTGGGACAGAAGACACTCATTTAACATTGCACTTGATTACAGATTCGGAGAAGGTAAAAAATATAGCGGGCCAACTTCAACCCGCCCAATAAAGGGAACCGATCAGGTAAAAACCGTTCAATGGTTAAAGAATACCGGTGCTAACTTTACGCTTAGTGGCGGTTCAGGTACACCCTACACAAAATCAGAAAACATTATCGGTGTATATGCCGGTGGTGGCGGCTATGTGCTGGATGGAACCATCAACGGGTCCCGCCTGCCCTGGCAATTCAGAATTGATGCAAGATTAGACAGAGATATTGATATTTCGGGCAACCCACAGTCGAACACATACCTTAATGTATATCTGCAGGTATTGAATTTGCTCAATACCAGAAATATCATCAATGTTTATCCGGCTACCGGTAGCGCAGAAGACGACGGATACCTCACAGCACCCGAATGGCAGAGCAATATTGAAGCTTCAATCGACCCTCAGGCATACAGAGATTTGTATGCACTCAGGATGAATTCACCATTCAATTACAGTATTCCACGTCAGATACGTCTGGGTGTTATCTTAAATTTTTAACCCGGTAAGCAAGTTAAATTGTAAAAAATTAAATTATGATAAATATGAATTACATATTAAGAATCCTGCTAGTTTCGATTTGTATGTTCTTTTTTGTGAAAGGAAACTATGCAGAAAAACAACCTGAATCAGAGGTTAAAAAGCTAAAATCAGCCGCTGCCGGTTGCTCGGCTGGTGGAGGGTTTGCTTTCCTGGAAATAAACAATGTACGCGCCAGGATCAATACAGGCGGAGACATGTGGTGGAACTTCGACCGGGCAGAATATTATGTGCCGGCTAATACTACACAAACTTCCATGTTTTCAGCATCCCTTTGGATTGGTGGCGTTGACGTTAATGGACAGTTGAAGCTTGCAGCTCAACGATACCGCCAGGTTGGTATTGATTACTGGCCCGGTCCCATTTCCCGCATCGATGCATCTGTTGACGAAGAAACATGTTCGGAATACGACAAAATGTTCAATATGACCAGGGCTGAAGTTGATCAGTTTTTAGCTTATAATAACAGCCCGGATCCTACCACCGAATTTCCGGGTTACACAATTCCCGAAAGTATTTTAAACTGGCCGGCCCACGGTGACGAGTCAAAAGGCGAATCATATTATCTTGCGCCATTTTACGACGTTGACGGAGATGGCAACTATGACCCCAGACAAGGGGATTACCCATATTACGATATTACCAATGAGCTTTGCAGAACACTTACTCCTACCAAAGATGCAGATTATTACTATCCAGATGACCCGAACAACTGGAGATTTGGAATTCTTGCCGACCAGGTTATTAAAGGAGACCAAACCTTGTGGTGGGTTTTTAATGACAAAGGTAATATCCATACCGAAACCGGTGGCGCAGCTATCGGTATGGAAATCAGAGCACAGGCATTTGGCTTTGCCACCAATGATGAAGTCAACAACATGACCTTTTACAGCTATGAAATCATCAACCGCTCTACTTTTAAGCTGACAGAAACTTATTTTAGTCAGTGGGTTGATACCGATCTTGGATACGCATTTGATGACTACGTAGGATGCGATGTGGAGCGCGGATTAGGCTATTGCTACAATGGTGTTGCTATTGATGGTTCCGGCGAACCGGAAGCTTATGGCGAACAACCCCCCGCCATTGGTGTTGACTTTTTCCAGGGACCTTACATGGATCCTGACGGATTAGACAATCCGAAATTTCAATATGTAATAGGGCCTCAGGGAGACACCCTCGATGCCATTCAATTGTGTGATGTTAGTATCAATGGTGTAAATTTTGGAGATGGTATAGTTGACAATGAACGTTTTGGAATGCGTCGGTTTGTTTATCACAACAATACATCGGCCAACCCAAACACTACCGACCCCCAAACCGCTCCTGAGTATTACAATTACCTGAGAGGAATCTGGAAAGACAATACAAAAATGCTCTATGGTGGAACTGCGCATACAAACGACCCAAAAGCAGTTGGACCAGAATGCGATTTCATGTTTCCCGGCGATACCGATCCATGCAACTGGGGTACCGGTGGAACACCACCTAATGATGGCTTTAATCAAAACGGAAAATACTGGACTGAAGAAAATGAAGACAATCAACCGGCTGACCGTCGTTTTATGCAGTCGGCAGGACCTTTCGACCTAGAACCCGGTGCTGTTAACTACATCACTGTTGGTATTCCATGGGCAAGAGCAACATCCGGTGGCCCCTGGGCATCAGTTCTGTTATTGCGGGTAGTTGATGATAAAGCACAAGCACTTTTCGATAACTGCTTCAAAGTGCTAGACGGCCCTTCAGCTCCTGACCTGGCATTCCTTGAACTGGATCGCAAACTCGTGGTATCTATTTCCAACAGGAAAGGATCTAACAACTTCCTTGAATCATATTCAGAAATTGACCCGAATATTCAGTTACTCGAAGATACTACAGGTACCAGAACGCCTGCACAGGAAGATTCACTCAAAACCTATCGCTTCGAAGGTTATCAAATCTTCCAGTTGAAGCGTCCCGATGTAAGTGTTGAAAGTTTGGATGACCCCGATCTGGCAAGATTGGTAGCTCAATTTGATAAAAAGAATGAAGTTACAAAACTCGTTAATTTCTACTTCGACAGATCCATCGGAGCAAACGTTCCGGTTGTTGAAGTTGACGGAGGTAACGAAGGTATCAGACACACTTTCGAACTTAGCAATGATGCCTTTGCAGATAAAGACCCGAAATTAATCAACCACAAGCAATACTATTTTATGGTACTGGCATACGCATTCAATGAGTACGCCCCATATTCCCAGGATCCCGGCATCGAAAACGGACTGTACGGGCAAAAACTGCCTTACCTTGCCGGGCGTAAAAACATCAAAGTTTATACAGCCATTCCGCATAAAGTTATTGACGGACGTATTCTGAATGCAGGCTATGGCGACAGATTCGAAATCACGCGCTTGCAAGGCAGAGGAAATGCCGGCTTTGAAGTTGACCTTAAAGAAAGTACTGTGGAAGAAATTCTGGCTAAGCCACCCATTGCTTATGAAGATACTTTCATCCCCGTTGATACTATCGGTTCAGAAAATTATCCCATTGCTTATCAGCTGGAATACAAATTAAACAGAGGGCCAGTTAATGTAAAAGTTGTAAATCCGTTGAACCTGGTAGCAGGTGATTTTACGCTACGTTTTACCGATGTTGTTCAACCTTTTACCATCAATTCAGTTGGAGATACCATAATTACAGATTCATTAACTATTTTGGATGCTAACTGGGTTTTAACTGATGAACTCGGAAATTCATGGCCATCCGACACATCATTGAGTGTTCGCAACGAACAGGTTATCCCTGAGCTTGGAATCTCCATTGACCTGGAGCAAATTGCAAATCCGGGCACCGATGAATCAGTAAATAATGGTGTCATCAATGCCACACTCAGGTATGAAGACAGCACACAATTCTGGTATTCAGGTGTACCTGATATCGATGTACCTTCAAGCCCGATCAACTGGATCCGTGCAGGCGTTTACGAAGATGCAGATAATGTTGCATTCAACGACTGGCGAATGGGTGAAGACCCACCACAGCCCTGGGATCCACAACAGTTTTATGAAAAACTCATTGGCGGAACGTGGGCTCCCTATGCATTAACCGCTGACCGTTCCAATTTCCCCAATGCACCTGCGCATTACGAAGGATCGGACCAGTCAAGGGTACTTGCCACCTTCGACCATCTGGCAAGCGTAGATGTTGTATTAACCAGCGATAAATCCAAATGGACAAGATGCGTTGTGCTTGAAACCTGCCCCGACCCGATTCTAGCAGAAGGTGGGGCAAAGAAAATGAGACCACGTAATTCCCCATCCGTTGACAAAGATGGAGTTAAGGCTGAAAGCATGAATATGGAACCAAGTGATAATCCTGATGACCCAAATTACATTTCGGCCAAAGGTATGGGATGGTTCCCCGGCTATGCCATCAACGTGGAAACAGGCGAGCGATTAAACGTAATGTTTGGAGAAAATTCATGGTTGAGTGGAGATAACGGAAGAGATATGCTATGGAATCCGACTGATCGTATTTTTGACAACTCAGGGAATCCAATATTCGGAGGTATGCACTATCTCTATATCATGAATTCCCGAAGAATCGTTCAAATTGAAACTTTCGACTTCCCCGCCTATGACGGAGGCAGATATATTCGCGACGTGTTTGACGGTTTCGGCATCTTGCCCGAGCTGGTGAGATTAAATACCATTTATTCAAATACCATGTGGGTTAATGTTCCACTAAGAGCAGACTCATTGTGGTTGCCCGAAGGAAATGATGCAACGATCAAGTTGCGCGTCAGCAAACCTTATGCAAGGTATTTCTCATCCAAGCCATTAGCTAAAAGTCATCCCTTGAACGAAAACGACTTCTACCCAATGTATCAATTCACGACAGCGGGAAGAGAAGCTGTGGCATTTTCACCAGAGAAAAATACAAGCGATCTGGATTTAATCAACGTAGTACCCAATCCATATTATGCTTATGCAGATGGGCCTGGATACGAAAGAAATCAGCTCGATACAAGGGTAAAAATTACCAACCTACCCGAAAGATGTGTTGTTACCATTTATAATATCAATGGTACACTCATCAGGCAGTTCAATGTGGATAAGTCGGGAATTTCAAACCCAACCACTTCAACAAGTGGGTTGGAAACCGAAGCCAAAACAAGCATCGACTGGGATTTGAACAACTTTGCCGGCATTCCGATTGCCGGAGGACTATACCTGATACATGTTAAGGAATCAGGAGGCCGCGGTGGTGAAAGGGTAATAAAATGGTTTGGAGCCATGAGGCCGGTTGACCTTAATACATTCTAAGAATAAATGTTAGCAAAGAATATTAATACAATAAAAATTAAAGGCATGAAAAACATTTATAACCATATATTCATCGGATTCTTAACAATGATTCTTCTCTTTCCGGCCATAACACATGGAGGAAACAAAGATCGATCCGGTCAGGCCGGTGCATCCGAATTACTAATCAATCCATGGGCAGGAAGCTCAGGTTGGGGTGGCGCGAATGTAGCCTGTTCAAGAGGACTGGAATCACTTTTCACAAATGTGGCTGGAACAGCATTCACCGAAAATACGGAAATCATTTTCTCCAACTCAGATTACCTGAAAGGGGCAGATATCAATATCATGTCATTCGGTATTACGCAACGCGTAGGCGAATCCGGTGCGCTAACTATTGCTATCATGTCGATGGGATTTGGTGATATTTCGCGAACTACTATTAACAACCCGGATCCGGCAGATGCAAGCATCGGAACCTTTAGCCCCAATCTGCTCAATATCAATATTGGATATGCCAAAGTTTTCTCAAATAGTATTTATGGTGGATTCAACATTAAAGTCATTTCCGAATCAATTGCCGATATGAGTGCTCAGGGAATCGCCATAGATGCAGGTATCCAATACGTTACCGGAGAAATGGAGAATATCAAGTTTGGAATTGCTTTGAAAAATATAGGACCAACCATGAAATTCTCAGGCGATGGTATCACTTTCAGAGGATTTTACAACCAGTTTGCGCAAACTTCTCCAACATTCCAGCAACGTATTTCAGATTTTGAACTGCCGGCACAACTCATGATTGGAGGCGCTTACGATTTTCTCTTTGGGGAGAGCAGGTTTACTCTTGCCGGTTCTTTTATTTCAAATTCATTCAACAAAGACCAATTTGCATTCGGTGGAGAGTTTTCGCTTAAATCATATCTCATGCTGCGTGCTGGCTACACCTACGAGGAAGGCATCACCAGCAAAGCCGACAGAACAACTGTTTTCACCGGACCAAGTGCCGGCTTCACAATTCAGGTTCCGCTCAACAAAGAAAAAGGATCCGTTTTTGCAGTTGATTATTCATACCGCGACACAGATCCATTCCAGGGAGTGCATACAATCGGCGCACGCATAAGCCTTTAAAAAAATTAAATACTACTTTCAGAGCAAAAATTAATATTATTTTTGCAACGCTAAAGGCCCTTTTTTCGAAAAGGGTCTTTTTCTATTATTACAAACACAAAAATGAACGTAAATATGGCATCCATAAAATACTACAGCGAGGAAGGACTTTTGAAACTTCAGAAAGAATTGCACAAACTGATAACCGTCGACAGACCGGCAGCTTCGAAACAAATTGCCGAAGCCCGCGATAAAGGCGACTTGTCTGAAAATGCTGAATATGATGCAGCCAAAGAAGCTCAGGGATTGCTTGAGATGAAAATTTCAAAATTGGAAGAGACAATTAGAAATGCACGAATCATCGACGAAACAAGACTCGACCTTTCCAAAGTATCAATATTGTCAATTGTGACCATCAAAAATCTCAGGAACAATGCCGTGATGAAATACTCCATTGTACCAGAAAGCGAAGCCAATCTTAAAGAAGCCAAAATATCAGTAAACTCACCTATTGCAAAAGGATTACTGGGTCGAGAGGTGGGCGATGTTACCGAAATTGATGTGCCGGCTGGCAAATTGAATTTTGAAATCGTAGCCATCGAACGCTGATTATGTTGAGCTGAACCAA
>JAGYLT010000082.1 GCA_018400545.1 Bacteroidales bacterium | reverse complement strand
TTTATAATGAAAATATATACACCTTTTTCATATGTAAGTATTTAATTTTGAGCATTGTTAACTATCTTTGTTTCTCAGTTTATCATAAAAATCACTAAATTTTATAAATTCTTTTCAGGTATGCTTTGATAAAATCTTGATTTTTCTTAATATTGTGTACGATTTTATCAAAAACGGTAACAAAATTCACATGCTTAAAATTCAACAGTTCCGATTTTTGACACTGTCAAAACCTTTGGCAGGTCTGTTATTTCTGATTTTTTGGATTGCCCTTACGCCTCAGTTCTTAAATGGGCAACAGGCAAAACCGGAGGATATGCTAAAAAAAGTCAGCGAAGATGTATATATGCTAAACGAAATGTCGATCAATACGGCAAACGGAACCATTGAAATACCCTGCAAAATTAATATGAACAAAGGACTGATTGAGGTGGTGCTTTGCAGAAAAGAAGGAAAGGTACACGAAAGTTTACTCGTTACAAACATATCACCACTTGAATTTCAAACTGCACTGCTTTTGCTTGGGCTCGACCCGGTGAATGAAGTTCCTGATGATCCTTCCAAAATTGACCAATCCGACCAGTTCAGCAGCATCGAAACCGAGGGTGATGCCGTAAAATTATATCTGGCTTACGAGTTGAATGGCGAAATGGTAAAGAAACCGATTGAGCATTTTGTTTATGATGAATCTGTTCAAAAAAAACTCAAACCCTCCACCTGGCTTTTTCGCGGGGCTGCAACGCATATGAGCGGCCACGTGATGGTGGATCCGGATGTTACCATGATTGCAACCTATCACGATCCGGTTGCCATGATGGAGCTCAATGCCCAATCTAAATTTAACGATGAACTGTTTTATGTGGATGAAAATGCCAAACTAACTATTGGCAAAAAGGTAACTTTAATTGTTGAAAAGATTTAAACCCAATAATTTATGATCAGACTGTTTACACGATTTTTTATTCTCATCTCAGTTTTACTCCCCGTTCAGCAGGGCATAGCACAGAAAGCTGAACCAAAGGTCGATCTATCACTGGCAAAAGAGATTGATCATTCGATAAAGGAAGGGCTCAAATGGCTTTACGAACAACAGGAAGATGACGGCTCCTGGCAACACTATCCGGCCATGACGGCGCTGGTTTTGTCGGCCTATCTCAGGGCGCATCCAAGCATTACCATCAACGAACCCATGATCAAAAACGGCTTTGCATTTTTGAAAAGTTGTGTTAAGCCGGATGGCGGAATTTACCTGGACGACATGCCCAATTACAATACTTCCATTTGCCTGGTGGCTTTTAAAGATGCCAATTTCCCTGAGTATGAAACCATCATTATTCGGGCTGAAGAATATTTAATGGGTTTGCAAATTGACGAAAGTGATGATTTTACAACGGATAGTACGTTCTATGGTGGGGTAGGCTACGGCGGTGACGAAAGGCCCGACCTCTCTAATCTGCAGTGGGCCATTGAGGCCATGTCGATGGATGATATGAAAGCCGTTGATCCTGAGCGCAGGTTAACCGATGAAGAAGTTCAGCGGATGCAAAACAAAAAGCTGTTTTACGACAAAGCGCTTGTATTTCTCGCCAAATGCCAAAACCTGCAAAGCGTCAATCCGGAAGATTATGCGGCAAATGACGGTGGCTTCATGTATGAGCCGGGTGCCAGCAAGGCCGGAGAAACCAATTCATACGGCAGCATGACCTACGCCGGTCTCAAAAGCCTGATCTATGCCGACGTGGATAAGGATGATGAACGGGTTCAGTCAGCATTCAACTGGATTCAATCTAACTATTCAGTGGAGGCTACACCACGTATGGGTATTCAGGGTTTATATTATTATTATCAGACCATGGCCAAGTCGCTGGATGCTTTTGGTGCAGAAGATATAACCGATCAGGAAGGTAACAGCCACGACTGGCGTTATGATCTTGCCAATCAAATCATTAAAGTTCAAAAGCCGGAAGGTTTCTGGATTAATGAAAATGGCCGTTGGTGGGAAAACAACCCTGTATTGGTTACCGCTTATGCAATCCTGGCACTGGAGCAAATTGCCGGTTTACCCGAAAGCACTACGGTTAAAAAAAGGCAAATGATTTATAAGTCTAAATAGAAGACATCTGTTTTTAATTAAATTAGGAGGATTACACCAATGAAAATCAAAACTTTACTGTTGGTTTTTTTAACAGGATGTTTTATGCTTTTCAGCCTTCAGACTGAAGCACAAAAGTCGAACATTCTGATTGAAAAGGGTTTGGCCTTTTTGGCTTCAACCCAGAACACTACCAAGGGTTACACCCCCGGTGAAGGTGCCAGTATCGATCCTGACAACCTTTATCAAATGACCAAAACCCCGGGCGACTGGGGCGGTGCCGGTATTTCCGGTTTTTGTTTGCAGGCCTTTCTACAAAACGGACACAATATAGACGATCCTGTATATGGGACCGTGGTTCAGAATGCCATCGACTACATTCTTGGGAGGCAGGTAACTACTGCCGGAGCTTACCATTATGGAGCCTTTGGCAGCAGCAGCCATTATGGTTACGAGACAGGTATTTGTATTGTTGCCCTAAAACTTGCCCTCGAAACACCCCTGAATGGTGGTGGCTATATTTCCGGACAGCTAAAAACGGATATTGAAACAGCCGTTGCTGATGGATTGAATTATTACACCCAGGATGTTGTCGAAACCTGGACTTCTGTAAGTTGGAGGTATAATCGAAATAATACTTCACAAACCGGAGGCGATATGTCAGTAAACCAGTGGGTTTTCCTGGCCCTGGATGCCATGGATTACGAGGAAAATGATATCTGGAATAAGATTTACGGATACATGCAAACCAGAAAATGCTCATCAGGAGACTATTCCTATATTGGATATCAAAGTTGTGGCACCTGGACACAGGGTAATACCTGCGCAGGTGTTTGGGGTGCTGTGCTTGCGGCAGATCATGGTATTGCCGGAGGAAGTGCATTAAAAGATGAGTTTTTCAACTATCTGGATAATTTCTCATTAGCTCAGTTGATTGATGAAAATCAGATTAACAATAATGATGTTTACTCAGGTGGTGGCTACTATTACTACCTCTACGAATTTTCGAAAGCCATGGCCCTCGGAAATAAAACCATTTTTGCTGGCGGTGACTGGTATGCATACCTCTACAATGCTATCGAAAGCCAGTATCAAACAGATGGTAACGGAAACTACTTTTGGAATGCAGCTTACGGCGGACAGGGCAACAACATGGAAACAGCACTGGCATTGCTTTGCCTGCAAACCCAGTCAGTACCGGTTGGAAGTACCCTCAAGATTTCACTGGATACAAATCCGGGCGCGGCAAAAGCTGATGATTGCTTTGAATTTTCAGTGTCTGATGAATTGGGTAATCAGGCTGGATGGAACGGAACAGCTTGGTTTACCAACATTCCTTTATCAGAATGGACATCTACTTCCGATAATTTTTATGAACTGACAATTGAGGTACAGGAATCAACCAACTACGGTGTTGAAGTAAATAACACCTGTAATGATCCGCAAACAGCCGAATTGTGCTACAAAACTTTTCTTGAAGGTGAGTTGACCGATGAAGAGTGTTTCTTGCTGGAAGATGTGATTCCATTTACGCCAATCGGAGCTGCCGGATTTGTAAATGCAATTGGTGGGTTGAATGTGATTATTGTTCTGCCCCCCACACCCATTCCACAAATGGTAATCAATCCAAACGTTGTGGCATTCAACCCGTTTGAGTATAGCCAGTTTTATGAATTTACATTTGATATTTCTGAAACAGGAGAAGAAACATCCTTACTGGATGTAGATGTTTTCGCATCTGATCTTGTGGATCAAAACGGGAATGTAATTCTTTCAGAAGACATTACCATTTCACCCAACTTTTTCGAGGTTATTCAACCTGGAGCCACCGAAACGGTTACGGTTTCATTTACAACACCCGGTTCTTTAAACTTCGATCCGGGCCTGTTCCAGGGTAATATTACAGCTCAAACCTCACAACAGTCAAAGGGTGTGAATTTAGAACTCGGTAGCCCTGAAATGACCATTGATCCCATGGAAGCTGATGTGCCCTTCACAAACGGTTCCACAACCTTCGACATCGACTTTACTGGCCTGGTTGGAGCAGATTGGGAACTCGATTTTGATGCAGACTGGTTTACTGCCGACCCCATGATGGGAAACGGCAACGCAACAGTGACCATTAATTATGAGGCCAATCCAACCGATGTGGAAAGAATGGCTGTAATAACCATAATTGCCGAAGGGTCAGCCAATGGCGAAGAAACATTCACCATCACACAGGATGGTTCACCATTTGTGTTTTTTACCACTGTTGATCTTGAAGTTTCAGAAAATGAACTGGATTGGAGTGATGTGCCGGGATCGGTCGAAAACGGATTTCTCCATGGACTTGACTTCAACGTAGATACGTACTATTTCAACCTGGGTGATGAAACTGCTACCAATATGCCGTTGGCTTTGGGTATGTATCCATTTTACCTGGATGTGAATTCCGTGCCTGACGACTTTTATGCCTGGTGGGCTGCCAAAGGTGTTGATGAAAATGCAACCGGATGGCAGGCCATCATGTATGAGATCATTACTGGAAATGAACCAACATTTTATGTAAAAGTTGACGACCAAACCAAAGATCAGATGTTTAGCCTTATTGACGGCCTACAATATCTGGCAAATGGATTAGAAGAATATCAGCAAACCCCGGGCGATTATCCAACCGGTGATTATGTGTATTCCGGAATCATTGAAAGTGAAACCGGTTTGCTTTCCAATGAGATTGATGTGATGATTAGTTTCTACAGACCCGAACTCCTGGAAGCTGAACTGATTGTTTCGGAAGATCAGAATGTTTGGGAAACCGCACTTGGCGATCTCGAAGGTGGTTACCTGGTAAGATTGGATGAAATGATTGAACACTATTACCTGAACCTGGGCGATAATACCAGCAGCAATGTGCCATTTATGGAAGATATGTACCCATTCTTCCTCGATCCGGGCTCTGTACCTGAAGGTTTTTACGACTACTGGGCCGGACGTGGTGTTGTTGAAGGCGCCGCCGGATGGCAGGGCACTATGTGGGAAATCATCAATGGTAATCAGCCCACATTCTACATTAAAGTTGAGGGTGAAGTTGATCAGGAATTTTCATTGGTGGATGGACTGCAGTTCCTTGTTGGTAATGGTGAAATGTATCTCACCGTACCGGGAGATTATCCCTTGGGGAGCTACATGTACACCGGTAACTTTTTGGATATGAACGAAATTCCATCGATGGATGTATCTGTCATGATCACATTCGCCAGTGAAGTTGACCAGCAACTTGAGTTGATGGCCGGATGGCTCGGTATTTCATCATACATCATACCGGAAGACCCTGCACTGGAGGTGGTGCTCAGCGAGATCGAGGAAGACATGGTTATCCTCGTTTCCAATTCAGGAATTTACTGGCCATTCCAGAATATCAACCTCATTGGCGACTGGAACAGCTACGAAGGCTACAAGATCAAGATTGTTAATCCTACTTTACTCGAATTCTACGGCTTCCCGGCCGAAACAACAGTTGATTTGCCCGCCGGATTCAGCTTTATGCCTGTGCTCTCACCTGTAGAAATGACCACGGATATTTTCGCAGAAATGGGTGATGACCTGGTTTATGCATTCAATTTGCAGGAACAAACAGTCTTCTGGCCCGAAGGCGGACTTAATACCATTGGCACGATAGAACCGGGCGTTGGTTATCTGATTAATTTGTTGAATCCTGTAACGGTTGACTTTAGCGCCAAAGCAGGTGCAACCAGCCAGCCATCGGTTCCGTTTGTAAATAATTCTCCCTGGCAGGATGTGATTAACACCGGTAATCCGCACATCATCGCCATCGAAAATGCAGCGCTGAAAATGCTGGAGTCCGGTGATTACATCGGACTATTTGGTGCCTCCGGAAATATTGCCGGTATCACGGAATACAAAGGCGGAACTGAAAATCTGCAACTGATTGCCAATGGGGATGATTTCACGACCGAAGCTGTTGATGGCCTGGCGCAGGGCGAAATCATGAACCTGATGGTTTACAAAGCTGCCGAAGATCAGATTTACCATCTGGAAACTACCTTCGACAGCAAGTTCTATCAGGGTATTTATGAAGCAGGAGCAGTTTCGAAGGTTACCGATCTGAAGCTGGGAGCACTTGGTATTCCGGGTACAGAAAATGCATTCTTCAGTGCATATCCGAATCCGACAACCGGACAGCTCAACATTATTGCCAGTAGCAATTATGATATTCAAATTATTAATGCTGCCGGACAGGTTGTATTTGAAACAGCAACCGAGGGTGATGCTGCAATCGATCTGACCAACCTCGAAAAGGGTGTTTACTTCATGAAAGCATCCAACGAAGCCGGTTTGATCATCGAAAAGCTCATCATCGAATAGGCTGATAGTTTTCATTACAAAACCTGACTCTATGAAAAGCCCCGCCCTTCGGCGGGGCTTTTCGTTTTTAAATCCAAAAAGTTGAACCAATCAAAATTGCGGTTGAACGATTCCGCACAGTCTTTTTAATGAATAAAGGTAATTGGGACTTTTAATTTTCCTGATAATTTTTTAAAGGTCAAGATATCAGTGGTTTGCCTTAAGTGGCATAAAAAATGATAACCCTCCTGAAAAGGGTTTGGTAAATGATAAAAAATTATTTTAAGATTTCCTTCAGGAATTTGCTGAGAAATCAGACTTACACACTCATCAATGTTTTAGGACTTGCCATTGGTCTGTCTGCAAGTATCCTCATACTTATTTACGTTCGTCATGAGCTGAATTATGACCGTTTTCACCGGGATTATCAAAACATTTACCGTGTGGCTGTGGATGGAAGAATGTCTGGTGATTTTTTCAAGGCGGCGGTAGCACCTGCACCATTGGCGCCTGCGTTAAGGCAAACTTATCCGGAGGTAGAAAATTCGGTGAGGCTCCGGAATATCAGCCAGGAAGCCTTACTTTCGAAAGGAGATACCCGCATCTATGAACAGGACCTCATGATGGCCGATTCGGCATTCTTTGATATCTTTTCTTTTGAATCCGTTTACGGTGACCTCTCCACTGCGCTTTACGAACCCCTGACCATTGTGCTCACCGAATCGTTGGCCAACAAACTTTTTGGTAGTGAAAACCCTGTAGGTAGTGTATTGAGATTTAATAATGAATTTACCCTGAAGGTGACCGCTGTTATTCGCGATCTGCCCAACAATACCCATTTTGATTTTCCGGCGCTCATTTCCTGGAATTCGATTCATACCCTGGAACAAGATTATACGCGGGGAAACTGGGGGTCTCTGGCTTATTACACTTACATCAAACTTGCTGAACAGGCTGATGTAAGAGCCTTTGAAGAAAAAATCAAAAAGATTATCATGAACAGGATCATCATCGAATCAGGTGAGCCTCCGAAAGTATTTGAAAATTTCCAGATGGAATTCAATGCTTTTTTGCAGCCTGTTAACGATATACATCTCCATTCGAACCTGATGGCAGAGATGTCCCCAAACAGCGATATGTCGTATGTTTACACCTTTTCGGCAATTGCCCTGTTTATCCTGCTCATTGCCTGCATCAATTTTATGAACCTGACCACTGCCCGTTCGGCGGGGCGTGCAAAGGAAGTGGGCGTTAGAAAAGTGCACGGGGCCTTTCGCAGGCAACTGATAAATCAGTTCATCACCGAAAGCGTTATGCTCAGCCTTACCAGCCTGATTATTGCATTGCTGATGGTGGAACTTTTTCTGCCTCATTTCGGCGATATTGTGGGGAGGGGGCTCAGCAGAAGTATCCTCACCGATCCGGTTATGATATTGCGATACGTGTTTCTGTCTCTTGCTGTGGGGTTCGTTGCCGGAAGTTATCCCGCTTTTTATCTGTCATCATTTCAGCCTGTTAAAGTGCTGAAGAACGACCGCATTACCGGTAACCGCCGAAGTGCAGGCTTACGGAATGTGCTGGTGGTATTTCAGTTTGCCATCTCCATTTTTCTGATCATCGGCACAGGAATCATCAGCAGGCAAATCGACTATATGCAAAACAGGAGGCTTGGTTTTGACAAAGAACGTGTGATGGTTGTAGAATTACGCAATGAAAAATTGCGCGAAAATGTGAAAGAGATCATCAACGAAATGAAGCGTATTCCTGCAACTGAATCTGTGAGCGCTGCAACAATGAATCCCGGAAACGGCAGCGATGGCAGTGCATATTTTCCGGAGGGCGAAAGCGCAAACGATCCGTGGCTGATATTTCATGCAGGTGTGGATTATCATTACCTCGAAACCATGGGCATGAACCTGATCATGGGAAGGAGTTTTTCTAAGGATTACAGTACGGATACGTCTGCGGTAATTATCAACCGTACGCTCTGGGAAAAACTGGGCTGGGGTGATGATGCAATTGGAAAAAAAATAAAACCCAATGACCCGATGAACAGCCGAAATTTTGAAGTGATCGGAGTTGTTGATGATTTTCATTTTGCATCGCTGCACGAACAGGTAGAACCCTTCATGTTTCATCTGCGGGAGCGGGGCATGCGAAACCTTTGCATCAGGATACAACCGGGAGATGTAGCCAATCATCTGGCCGAAATCGAAAATGCCTGGAACCGCCTTGAACCGGAATTTCCGTTTGAATACCATTTCCTCGATCAGTCTTTCGAAGAACTTTATCATGCCGAAGTCAGGCTATCAAAAATGTATATCTACTTTTCCATCGTGGCCATTTTTATTGCCTGCCTGGGCTTATTCGGCTTGTCGTCATATCTTGCTGAGCAGCGCACCAAGGAAATTGGCGTAAGAAAAACCTTCGGGGCTACGGCCAGCGGGGTTTCGCTAATGCTTAC
>JAGYLT010000081.1 GCA_018400545.1 Bacteroidales bacterium | reverse complement strand
TGTCGAACGAAGTGAGACATCTGCAATATAAAATTCTAAAGAAGAAAACTGTTTTTAACTAACCACATTAAATTATATTAGAGCCTTTTCCATTAACTTTGTCCACATCGGTCAATCCGGGAATTGTTGTTGAAGTAACCCGTTAATTATGGCAAACCAGATTTTAAAAGACATTACGGCTGCATTGCAGGAGCTTTCAAAATCTTCCGCGTCCAGCAATTACGTTTACAAACAGGGCCACAGCCTTTATCTGAACGGCCAGTGCACACAGCTTTCGGCATCGGAAAACCACTTTGAATTTTCGGTGAACGACAAATACGGTGATTACCTCGTGAAAATTGATACCGGCGATGAAGTTCATTCTTCCTGCGAATGCAAAACCGGACAGGTTTGCCGGCACCGGGCTGCAGCGCTGATGCAACTTCACGAACTGATTAAACTGGAGGATGACACATTGCCGCCTGCCGGCATCAAATATACGCGCAGCGGTATGATCAAAAGGGTGGTTGAAGAACGCAAGGAAAAAGCGCTCAAAGCCAGGTATTCCATCCAGTATGCGGATAATATTTTTGGAGAACACATTCTGACCAACGAGCGCGGCGTAAAATACAAACTCACTTTTCGTGATATCGAACGGAAGCACGGATATTGCTCATGCCCGGATTATAAAACCAATAAACTCGGCACCTGCAAACACCTGATTTTTGCTTTCGAAACCTTTATTACAGAGCAGGAACTGCCGGGAACCAACCTGCCCAAATATCCTTTTATAGAGGTCTTTTTAAATCCTTTCCGCGACTATAAGATCAGTTGGTTTTATCCGGAAAAAATCACCGGTGAGGTTGCTGAATTGTTTTACCGCTATTTCGGAAACAAAAAATATATCGAAGATGAGGAAGCCGAAAACCTGGTCGGATTTTTCAATAATATCGACAAGCACAAGCAGATCATGGTAAGGCCGGAGGTTTACGAAAAGGTAGAACGGATTTCGGAGTTGAACACCCTGGCCAGGGTTAAAGCCCAAAATAAGCTGGATTACGCTTCCATTCGCACAGAGCTATTGCCTTTTCAAAAAGAGGGCATTGCGTTTGCCACCTTCAAAAAGGGAGTTGTTATCGCCGATGAAATCGGGCTGGGGAAAACCCTGCAGGCCATTGCCACGGCTATAAAAAAACGAGAAATCCTGGGCTTTGCAAAAACACTGGTGGTATGTCCTGCCACCCTGAAAAATCAGTGGAAGCGCGAGGTGGAAGCGTTCACCAGCGAAGATGCCGTTTTGATTGAGGGATCGCAGGAGGAGCGCAAAAAGCGCTATCAGGATAGCGAGGCATTTTTCAGGATTGTGAGTTATGAAACCCTGATGCGTGACCGGGACATTGTTTCGGATACTGCTTTTGATTTCCTGATCCTGGATGAGGCCCAACGCATCAAGGACTATGCCTCAAAAACCTACAGCACCATCAAATCCATTCCACGCAAGCACGCGCTTGTCCTGACCGGAACACCCATCGAAACCGAACTGATCGACCTCTATTCCATCGTCCTGTTTGTGGATCCGGAAATCTTAACCCCGCTGTGGGAGTTTTCCTATCAGCATTGCTATTTCGATTCGCAATTCCGGAACACCATTGTTGGGTATTACAACCTGGGCGAAATAAAAGAAAAACTTTCCGGCGTGCTCATCCGGCGCGAGCGTCAGGAAGTGCTTAAACAATTGCCCAACATCAGCCAGGTGAACAATCCGGTGAAGCTTTCGGCCTATCAGAAAAAACTACACATCAAATATGCACGAAAAATTCTGGATATCTACGGCAAGCCCATCATCAGCTCTTTCGACATGCAGAAATCATTGCAGTTGATCCGGGAAATGCGCATGGTTGCCAACTCAACTTTCTTAGTGGATGATACCACCAACATCTCGCCCAAACTCGACGAACTGAAACATATCCTCTCGTATAAACTGCATATCCGGAAAAACAAGCGAAAGGTGATCATCATTACCGAGTGGGAGAAAATGGTGAACATCATCGCACGAAACCTGAGGATAAGCAAGATTCCATTTATTGAGATCACCGGGAAAATTCCGGAAAACCAGCGCAAAGAATTATTCAGAAAATTTGAGCTGGAAGAGCAAAATAAAATCCTCCTCACCACCGAGGCCATGGCCGATAAACTCAGCCTGAACTTTGCCGACACGGTGATAAATATGGATGTACCTGCCAGTGCCAAAGCCAAAAACCGCAGGCTCGGCAGCATCGATATCCTGAGCAGGCGCCCTGACAACCTCACCATCATCAACCTGATTGCCGAACATTCGATTGAGGAAAAAATTGCCGACGGACTTGAATTCAAGGGTGAACTGGTTGACAAACTATTGCAGCCCGACAGCAATGAACAAATTCTAAAACTCACCGGCATTGTGCAAAGCCAGTATGCTAAAGCCATCAGCGAGACTATCGAACAGATGATTCTGGCGGAGGAGCAACCCGAAAAAAACGAAAAAGACCATGGCAGCCAGATGAAACTGAATTTTGACGGAACGGATGATTCAGAACATAGTTACGCTGAACTACAGGAAGCTTCGGGTGACAAACCTGTTGAATCAGAGCATACCCCGGCAGACCTTGGAAGAATAGACCATCAGGAAGTGGATGAAGTGCTGAGGAGCGGTATGGATTTTCTATCGCAGCTTTTAAAGATCAGTACCGGACATACCATAAATCTTACGAAAGAAGATATGCACTTCGATCCGGATTCCGGAGAAATCACCTTAAAGTTCAAAATACCGAAATCATAGATGAGTGCGGTCTAAAAAGCCTTCAAACTGATGATTTTTCTTGTTTTTACCCTCCCGATAGCTATCGGGACCCTAAAGGGAAACTGCTAAAAATCATCAGTTTGAAAAAGTCCCCTTAAGGGGATTTAGGGGTAATTTGGCTTTTTAGACTGAAATCATAGATTATGCAGTTTTTATCTTATGAATTAAAAAACCGAAGTAACCATTCAGAAATCTAAACAGTTTTTATCTATCTTTGAATCTCACATTAACAGATAATATTTGAAGCATCCAGTGAAATACCCCGGTATTCTTTTTATTGCGATTATCTGGATTTTAGCAAACTGCCCGGAAATAAAAAGCCAGTCCAGTGGTGAAGGTTCTGCAGTATTTCTGAGCCTGACCAACGATGACGGGCTATCGCAGGGCACAATCAATGCGCTGGCACAGGATGAAACCGGGTTTATCTGGATCGGAACCAACGACGGGCTCAATCGGTATGACGGCAACGAGTTCCTGGTGTTCAGAAACAATTATCAGGATTCAACATCTATCAGTTCCAATGAGGTGAATACAATTGTGGCAGATCAATTTGGCATTTTGTGGATCGGCACAGGCCGGGGCCTGAATATTTTCAATCCTGTAGAAAACAAGTTCCGGTTGGTCAGATTAAAAAACCTTGACGAATCTACGTCTATAACAAGACTGGAACAGGAATCCGACAGCATTCTCTGGGTTGGCACCCGAAACAAAGGATTATACAGACTTAGCCTGAAAAACGGGAAGGTTAAGGAATTTCAACATGTTTCCAATAACGAAAAAACGCTTCCTTCGAACCATGTTACTTATCTTTTTGCCGATTCGAAAAACCGGCTGTGGTTGTCTTTTATCAATGGCGATTTTGGATTTATCGACAATCAGTTTCGTTTTATAAACCAGGATATTTTTCCGAAGGATACACTCAACAAAAGTTTCAACAGGGTAACCGGAATTGCTGAATCGAAAAACGGTGATTTGTGGTTGACAACCTTCGGGCGCTCAATCTATCATCTGGACGAAAACCTCAAACCCGTGCAGGCTAACACATATTCCCCATCCGGCAGGCTTATACCAAACATATTAACCTGTGTAAACCTTATTTCGGATAGCCTGCTCTGGTTTGGAACCGATATGGATGGATTGGGTTTGTATAACATTCAGCAAAACACAACTACCTATTTTCCGCCGGGCAGGAATGAATCCAACATTCTTTACCGGACGGTATCTGTACTTTTCACCGACAAAAACGGCAATCTTTGGATAGGTTCCAATGGCAAGGGCATCAATATTCTCTCCACGCAGGAAAAAAGTTTTTCGCTTATTACACCAGCCATTTCGGGAGGTATGAATTTGCGTTTTGCCAGTGTACGGTGCATATTACAGGAAAACGAAACCTCACTCTGGATTGGAGGTTATGAGGGATTACAGCAGTTCAATCCCGTTACAGGTAAAACTACCGACTTTTTTGATATCCTTCCATACACAATACTTCCTGATTTGCATGACGAAAACTTAATCTGGATTGGAACAGAAGGCACCGGCCTGCGCAGGCTAAATAAATCAAACGGAAGGTATTCACAAATTCCGATATGGCAATATCTAAAGCGGCTAAACGGTCCGCCACCTGACAATTATGGCGGCAATATTTATATCCTGAAAAATTCAGGCAGGGATCACCTTATGGCAGGAACAAATATTGGACTTATCATACTCAATAAACAAACCCTTAATTATAAGTTGTACGATCACAATCCAACCGACCCGGAATCAATCATTCGCGGAGATATAAACTGCATCCTTATCGATTCGAAAAACCGCATCTGGATTACTTCTATGCAGGGCGAGCTTGCTCAATTTCATCCTGATCGTGAAACATTTACAAAAGTAGATTTGCAGAAACAGGGCATTTCCGGAGGAATTAGCAGAATCACCGGCATATTTGAAGACCACCGCGGACACCTTTGGCTCGGGACCAACTATGGTGCAATTGAATTGGATGAGCATGCAACACCGATTACGCAACTAACCGTTAATGACGGGCTACCAAACAATACCATTTACGCCGTGCTTGCTGATAAAACCGGGATGCTCTGGATGAGCACCAACATGGGCATTGTAAGGTACAATCCGGAAAACGGCAATATGCTGCATTTTAATAAAACCAGCGGGCTGCCTGCCAATGAGTTTAATTCGGGTGCATACTTCAATGATGAGGGTAAAACCATTTATTTTGGAAGTGTGGATGGTGTTGCATACTTTAACCCGGAAAAAATTACCAGTGCCAGGGTGCCTGAAAAAATTCTGGTAACGGAGGCCGAAGTCATTGGCGATAATAATCGCATGGATTATTCCATTGCGTACACCAATCAAATCGTTTTACAGCCTGGCGAAAAATTTCTGAAACTTGCTTTCTCTGCAATACAGTTTGCCAAAATCGGGAAAACAAAATTTGCTTTCCGGTTGGATGAAAAAACCGAAAAATGGGTAGATTTGGGCGAAGAAAGGTACCTCACCATTTCTTTATCAGAACCGGGCAAACACTTTCTAAATATCATTGCCGACAACGGAAACGGGGTATGGTCAGAAAAACCCACGCGCATCGAAATTATCCTGAAACCCGCATTTCATCAAACCAACTGGTTTAAAGGGCTTGTGCTGATCATTATATTTGCCATTATTGTATCGATATACCTGATACGGATCAATGTGATAAAGCAACAAAAAAACAAACTCGAGAAACTGGTTGCCCGGCGAACCAACCAACTCCGGGTAATCAACAAGGAACTTGAAGAAGCAAATAGCTCGAAAGACCGGTTTCTATCGGTGATTGCACACGACCTGAAAAGCCCTTTCAATTCGCTGCTTGGGTTTAGTGATATCCTGGCCAACGACTGGAAAACATTGCATGATTCGGAGAAGATTGAATTCATCTCACTCATCAAACAAACTGCGGATGACACCTACCAATTGTTGATCAATTTGCTGGAATGGGCACGTTTGCAAAAACAACAAATCGAATTTTCTCCCGATCGGTTTGCACTGGCAAACCTGGCCGACGATGCCGTGAAACAACTTAAAACCGATGCTTTTCTTAAAAACATCAGAATCAATAACGAAATCGGAAAAGGGATCACCGTTTTTGCAGATCGGAATATGCTGCATTCGGTGCTGCGAAACCTGGTTTCGAACAGCATTAAGTTTACGCCTAAAAATGGTAAAATCAGGCTCTATGCCAAAAACCTGGCTGAAGAGATTTTGGTTTGCGTTGAAGATACAGGAGTGGGCATGACAAAGCAGGATGCCGAAAACCTGTTCAAGCTGCAATACCGGAATTCCTCCAAAGGTACGGAAGGTGAATCGGGAACCGGTCTTGGACTGGTACTTTGCCATGAGTTTATTAAAAAACATGATGGAAATATAAGAGCAGAAAGTGAACCCGGGAAAGGCAGTACTTTTTGTTTTACCCTTCCGAAAAAAACAAACTGAAATGGATGAACAACTGGTGATTTTAAAAACTTTTATGTACCCGTCGGAAGCATATCCGCTCATGTCGAAGCTGGAAAGCGAGGGCATCAACTGTTTTCTTGACGGCGAAAATACCATTACGGTTCATCCGTTCCTTTCGAATGCCATCGGCGGTGTAAAGCTGAAAATCAGGGAAAGTGACACAGATGCAGCCTTGATGATTATCAGGGAATCAGAGGAAAAGTTTTTAGAAATCCAGCGTAATGAGGAGGTGCCGGTTCCGGAAAAGTTCAGGGAGGGATATGTGAAAGTGGATACTTTTTGCCCGGAATGTAACTCCACCATGGTGTTCCGTAAAAAAATGCCCGGGTATAAAATCTTCCTTGCGATAATCCTTGCTCCCATATATGTTCCGCTACTTTTTATAAGCAAGTGGCACTTCTGTGCAAACTGCAATTATGAATGGAAACAGTAAGCGCAGGCATATTTAAGTCTGCGAAATAAATTGAAAAAAAATGTTGCTGATCATCGACAATCAAAATGCCTTTATCAAAAAGTTTGAAACGACTTTTATGGCTGAACGGAATATTCCCTACAAAATGCTCAATCATAATCAGCCCATAATTGTGCCGCAGGGGCAAACAATATCAGGGGTGATTTTGTCGGGTGGCAGGGGCAATCCTTTTAACCCGCTTAACCTCACAACAAACTTCATTGCCCTGGCCAGGTTTGATGTTCCGGTAATGGGATTTTGCCTGGGGCACGAAATCATAGCCTTAACATACGGCGGACAAATTGAAAAGCTCCCGGAATATCACACCAAAAGAGCGCCGATTAAAATTCTAAAGCCGGAAGATCGGATTTTCGATGGAATTAACAGAAAAGAAATCGCGCTGGCCAGGCGGCATAGTTTTCATGTTTCGGAATTGCCTGCTGGTTTTGTAAGGCTTGCAGAATCATATATCAGCCCAAATGATATTATCCGGCATAACGAAAAACCCATTTATGGATTTCAGGGGCACCCGGAGGCATCCGGTAAAACAGGGATGCAGATCATGGAAAACTTTTTCAGGATTTGTGGGTATGATATTTAAAATGATGCAACCAATTTCCTTGCAGCGATTTTAACCTGCTTAATTCACAAAACAATTAAATTATGTTGCCACGCCTTTCTCCCATGCATACCAACGGCAGATCGTCCGATACTGATAGCTATCGATAATTGAAGCGTCCAAGAAGCGGGCTTTTCCTGATGTTTAAAAGGTTCAGAATTAATAATACAGATCATATTATTTCTGTGCAAATCTGAGTAATCTGTGGTCAACCTTTTTTAATACCACAGAGGTACAAGAGAATGCACAGAGGTAATAGGGTTTCTATCTCCTGACGCTTCAAGGTCAACGCGGCCTCTTATCTTCTACTTGTGCCCCCCTTGCGAAGAGCCTGGTTATGCATATTAATTATTGTGAAAAATTTAGGTTAAACACGCAGTTCGTAAAAAAAAATCAAAACACCCACCGAATCAAAATAATACTATTTTCGCGCCGCTTTCCGAAGAGATATGTGTGTTTGGGTAATTGAAAGCCAATAAGGTTTTTTGCAACCGATTAGGAAGCATTGTCAAAATCAAACTTCCCACCCGGTGCACATAGTTACATTTTTACATTTTATTCATTTAAATTCAAGACTTTGTCATGCTACTTATTGTTGACAACCAAAGTAGTTTCATTAAAAAGTTCAAACGCAACTTTTTATCCGAACAATCCTTTGATTATATCTTTATTGATCATAATCAGCCAATTAACTTATCAGCAAAAACCGAAATAAAAGGACTGATGCTGTCCGGTGGTCGGGGAAACCCCTATGAGCCCCTCAACCTTACCGCCGACTTTGTATCGCTTATGAATTTTGATGTGCCCACCATCGGATTTTGCCTGAGCCACGAAATCATTGCGGTTGCACATCGTGGGCGGATTAAAAAGCTTCCGGAATACCACCAGAAGAAAATAAAGATCAACATCACAAAACCTGATGACCCGATCTTTGAGGGGCTCAACAGCAATGAAGTTTATCTTACACGCAGGCACCATTTCCACGTTTCCGACCTGCCACCGGATTTTATTTGCCTGGCCGAATCGGAAATTACGCCAAACGAAATCATCAGGCACAAGGATAAGCCAATCTACGGCTTCCAGACACACCCCGAAGTTTCAGGAAAAGACGGTTTACTCATTGTATCAAATTTTTTAAAAATGTGTGGATTTGAAATCAATCAATAGATGAAAGTTGCTATAATTTATAATAAAAACGCATCGAGGGTGATCAATAAATTCGGGATGCAAAACCGTGAAATTTACAATCCCGATGTTGTAAAAAAAGTAGCCAAATGCCTTGAGGAAGGCGGGCATAATGTGGGCATCATTGATGGGGATATGCACGTGATTGACCATTTGCAGGATTTTATGCCCCGCGAAGTGGAAGGCAAAAAAATGGGCATGGTTTTCAACATGGCTTATGGCATTCAGGGCGAGAGCCGCTATACGCATATTCCGGCCATGCTCGAAATGCTGGGCATTCCGTATGTGGGCTCCTCCCCTGCCGGACATGCGCTGGCTCTCGATAAGGTGGTCACCAAAATGATCCTGCAACAGCACGGACTCTCCACACCAAAATTCTGGGTGTTCTCCTCTGAAAATTTCAGCGAAAGCGATGTGGAATTTCCGGTGATTGTGAAACCAAAAATGGAATCGGTATCTTTTGGGCTACGAATTGTTCACAACTATGAAGACCTG
>JAGYLT010000080.1 GCA_018400545.1 Bacteroidales bacterium | reverse complement strand
TAACTACGCCATCAAAAGTTCTTTCTCCGACCTTCATACCGTAGAATGGCACCGAGTAGGTACACATAATGATGTTGCCGCCCCCTTCGTCAAAATATGGCTCCGACCACACAGCCTCCTGCATTACAGCGGGTATCTGATACCAGTCCCGGTAAAAATACTGATAGGTTTCATTGCCAAGATTTTCATACCTGATGCTGTTGGTATCCCGGTAAAAATAGGGTGCAAAATACATCGAGTCCGGGTAAAACCTGTAAGGTTCCCAGGCCACACAGGCCCCGAAAATATCAGGGTTACTTTCAACGATAAGCCTGATATAATCTTTCAGCCGGCTATCGCTAAGCCTGAATTCTTCAAGCACAAGGGATTCATTTTCTGGTATTTTAGCAATTTTTCCCAGTGTGCCCTCAATTTTGTTCACGCTGGCCAGCGCTAGATTTTCGGCATTTTCGGCCACATTTTTCAGCAACAAATCCCTTGATGTGGTATGGTTCAGCCAAAACATCACACCCGATATAATCACCGTGGCAGAGATGATATAAACAGCCAGTTTAAATCCCAGTCCCTTGTTTTTCATGGTTTCGGTTGTGTTTTGTTAAACTTCTGAAAGACAGGAACCTTTTCGATGGCCCCCGATTCCAGGAGCACACCGGCAGTGTATATGAAATCGTCATGCTTGAGTTCGCCTGTCATCACGCTGCTGTCTGCCAAAAAAATATCTTCCATTCTGTTTAGCATCCAATGCTGGTGGGCGCGGTTGGCGGGGATGTTATATTCTTCCATGTAGCGGATCACCACGTCCAGCGCTTTCTGTTTATTTTCGAAGGCATAATTCCAGCCCTCGATGGTGGCGTTCACAAATTTTCGGCAAACCATAGTGTTTTCCTGGAAGTATTCCTGTGTGCATACGACGGCATCTTCAGGAAAATCCAGTTCGAAATCGTGAAAATGAAATGTGGAAAGCTCATCCTCGTCAAGGCCAAAGTTGAGCACCTGGTGGTATTCGTTGTACCACATCACGCACATCACATCGATGCCACCCCGCAGAAACAGATTAACCGTGCTGGTGATGGGCACGATTTCAGCCTTGATATCATATTTCTCCAGGAAGGCCATGGGCAACTCCCGGAAGTCGGAGCGCCAGATGCCGATCTTTGTGTTGTTGAATTCCTCCGGAGAATTGATTCCGCTTGATGCCCGGGCAATATACATCAACGCCGAACGCTGCGACAACTGGGCAATATTTACCACATCCATGCCACGGGCCTCCGCTTTGATGGCTCCTGAAAGAAATGCAGAGGTAATATCGATATCACCCGCAACAAGCATTTCGATGGCCGGGGCATTGGGGCCGCCGGGCAGTATTTCCACATCCAGACCAAACCTTTCATAAATCCCTTTTTCTTTGGCCATGTAGTATCCGGCAAACTGCGCCTGATGGAGCCAATGGGGCAGGAAGCGCACTTTAACCACTTCCTGGCCATAAAGCATTGGAAAAACTGTTGCAATACAAATTACAAAAAGAAATACCTTATTTTTCATCATGCTGCATTTTGCCTTCGAAAGTAGGAATTTTTTGGGAGTTGACGTTTAATGAAGTGGGAACACCCTTTCAAGGAAATTTGGGAAGGACTGCCAAAAGTTTTATTTTAGCCGGAAAAAATTAAGCATGGCAGCACATCTTTTTCACACTCAATATGAAAAAGATACTCAACCTGATTTTTGCAGCAATGATTTTTACCGCAGGATTTACTCAAAATACAAACTGTTCACTATAGCCCGATAAAAACAAATCGTACCATCAGCGTATGTATTCCAAAGGAACAGTGGTTCAGAACTTTAATGGCCGGAAATTGGAATTTGTCATGACCATCGATGGTGCATTTATTTTGAGGGTAAAGGATATCTCTGCAAAAGGATATGAAATGGATGCGCAATTCGGAAAACTTGCCATGTCGATGGAAGTAATTCAGGTAACCATGGAGTTCAGCGCTGAAAATGCTAATGTTAGAAATATTGAATCGCTAATGCACACAAAATATTAATTAACCGGCCCCATGATTTCCGAAATTAAAGGGGATAAACAAACAGGCTGGATAATTGAAACCACCATCGATCAGGAATTAATGGGGGATGCAAACATCAAAGAAAATTAGTAAATGCCCAGGGGCGTAAAAATACCCATGGAGTTGATCAATAAAATGAAAAATACCAATTAGTTTAGCCGCGCAGCACAAAAACGTTAATCAGGAAAACCATGAACAAAAAGCAATGGTATGAGGCGTTGTTTGAAAACTATGCCAAACATTACGACAATGAAACCTTCACACAGGGAACCCCGGGTGAATGTAATTTCATCGAACAGGAACTGAACCACAACAAAAGCCTGAAAATCCTGGACGTGGGCTGTGGAACCGGCAGGCACAGCATAGAATTGACAAAACGGGGGTACCGGTTAACCGGGATCGACCTCTCGGAAAACCAGCTTAACCGGGCCAGGCAGAAGGCAAAAGCCGAAAACCTGGATATCGCTTTCAAACAGGCGGATGCCAGAAAGCTGCCTTTGAGCCGGGAATTCGATGTGGCCATTATGCTTTGCGAGGGGGGCTTTCCGCTGATGGAAACCGATGAGATGAACTTCCAAATCCTGAAAAGCGTAACCCGGTCGCTTAAAGAAAACTGTAAGTTTATTTTCACAACGCTTAACGGACTGTTCCCGCTCTATCATTCCGTAGAATCATTCACCAATAAAGGAAATGCGGAGGGCAATGCCAGCTACCATAGCAACACCTTCGATTTGATGACCTTCCGCGATCATAACATCACCGAATTTGAAGACGACAACGGAAAGAAAATCAGGTTGGAAAGCAGCGAGCGGTATTACGTACCCAGCGAAATTACCTGGCTACTAAAATCGCTGGGATTTCAAACTATCGATATCTATGGTGCAAAGCTGGGGGCTTTCTCGAGAAATGATAAACTCAGGACGAATGATTTTGAAATGTTGGTGATTGCCGAAAAGTAAGCCCGGAGTTCGTCTCCGCGCATTTATTTTTTACTTCTCCTGCAAATGTCGCAAATCTCCAATTTTGGATGCTGCCCGGCTTCTACTTTTGTCGTGTTAAATTTTTATTCACCTAAACACATAAAAATGAAAAAGTTAATTGCATGGGTAGAAGTACCGGCTACCGATTTTGAAAGAGCAGTGCATTTTTACACCGAGCTGTTAAATGTGGAGTTACAAGTGCTGGATTTTGGCGAAGAAAAAATGGCTTGTTTTCCCAACGATGAGGGAGCCATTTCGTTTGCCCCGGAATTTAATCCTGGCAAAGATGGCGTTCTGGTGAGTTTTAATCTTGAAAACGACCTTGATGGCGCCGTTGCCCGTGTTCAAAAAAACCGGGGATCCGTCGTGCGTCCAAAAACGAAAATCGAAGCCGAAGGCCGGGGCTACTTTGCCATCGTCATCGATAGCGAAGGAAATAAAATTGGACTTTATGGCGATGCATAGCCAGCCTGTGGCAATCGGTGCCTGATTTGGGCTGCCTGTTGCAACAGATTTACAACCTCCGTTTCACAGGTACAGCCTATGATGGCACCGTTTTTTCTGCCTTTTGGTGTAATCGTTTTTCAATTTTTTGAACGTCAATCTATTTAGTCTGCAAGAGAACTCATAAATTCGATTTTCAAAAGTTTGTTTACCCCGCACCTCCCGCAGTTTCGGGAGGGATGGACTAAATTCTGATTTTCAACATTAATAGTTTTATTGCGGACACGATTTAAAAACTTACAGATTTTTGTATCAGAAATTCAATCGGGATGAACTTTGAATTATCAGGCCCGTCAGCGGCACTATCCGGTTTGGTGAAAAAATACTGGGCAATCAACAGTTGTCAGATAAAAGTTAAGGACCACACCCAAAGGATTGTCCCACACGGCCTACCGGAGATAATCTTTTATCTTGGCGATAAACCAAAAAACGATCAGTTTTCCAGCTCTGCAAGCAGTTGTGCTTTCGTCTCCGGCCAGTCCAGTGCATATTATGATTTAAAACTCTCCGGTACCATTTCCATCTTCTCCATACTTTTTGAGCCCAACGGATTATCGGCATTTTTTAATCTTCCGGTCAGCGAATTGCAGAACCAACATGTACCTTTAAACTACATTTTCGGGCGCAGGATTTTCGACCTCGAGGAAGCATTATTCGATGCCGATTGTTTTCAGGAGCGGGTGCTCAAAGCTGAAGCATTTCTTACCGGGCAACTGGAAAATTGCCGGAAAAATTTCGAAATAAACCGCATCTCGGAAAGTATTAAAATCATCAATTCCACCAGGGGAACACTTTCCATCGAAAGCCTGGCATCCGGGGCATGCCTGAGCAGAAAACAATACGAACGGTCGTTCCTGAAATTTGTGGGTACTACGCCAAAACAGTTTCTCAGAGTGGTTCGTTTTCAGCATGCAATTCATGTTAAATCCGTAAGTAAAAATTTGAATTTAACCGAACTGTCATACCACTGCGGGTATTACGATCAATCTCATATGATCAACGATTTCCGTGCATTGTCAGGTTTATCACCCAAAGCATTTTTCAGTGACAGTGATGTCCGCTCAGATTATTTTGCACAATAAGGCACCTACGAAAAAGAGAGAATACAATATTTGCACTGCATGAAGAAATTATCGGCATGTGCCCGCGATTTGAGCGCAAGGGCAAGAACATGCCCTACACCTCTACTAACGGCCACATGTTTTCGCAACTGAACAAGGATGGCCAGCTTAGTTTCAGTTATTCCAAAGAAACGCAGGAAAAGTATTTTCGGGAGCTCAACACCACGCATTTCAAATCCTACGAAACCATCATGAAAAGCTATGTAATGATTCCTGAGGATTTACTGACTGATAAAGAAAAACTGGCTGAGATGCTGAATGAAAGCTATGATTACGTAATGTCGCTGCCACCAAAATAAAATATTTTATTCTTTCACAATCCGGCGCATATCGCTGGTTGCACCATTTTCGATATGCATGAGGTAAACACCGGGTGAGTAATTATTTCCAAACAAAACAGATCCGTATTGCTCATCAAGACTGAAAGCATCCATTTTATTTCCGATCACACTGTAAACTGAAACTTCTACAGGACCATCAGTTGTGGAAATATCATTATAGCTTAGCGTAAAGGCTGCTTTCGATGGATTCGGAAAAACAGTAATGCTGTGCGTCAGTTCTTGTTCATCAATTGATACCAAAACGGCTTTTACCATTTCCACCTCCAGTTCCTGCACTTCACCCTGAACGAATTCTACATCCTCAATAATTTTTGTTTCATATAACGTTTTCGAAAATTGAAGGTCATAACTTCCGGAAATTGTGGCTGCAAATTCAAAGCTGCCATCAAAAAGTGTTTGTGTTGACAGATCTGTATCAAGCACATCAACGGAAACGTTAAAAAGCGGATCACCGGTTTCACTATCTTCTACGGTACCCTGAACAAATGCAGCACGGATGAAATCGAAGCCGAGAATATACAAACCCTCCTCAATGTCAGAAACCAGGATATTTCCGCTGGGCAGGAACGGATAGGCTCCCCACGCTCCGCTAAATCCGCTGCCGGAGAAGTTGGGTGAAGTGTCGTAGCTTCCTACTTCAGTAATATTATCAGGGTTTATGGCATCGTGGATCACCAGGCCATCGGTATAATAGGAAGTAATGAGATAGTCGTTGCGAACGTGTACATTGTGTGGGATCACGTTATCGCCGGGGCTTGACTGGATGCGATCTGTTTCAAACATATTACCCAAATCTTCCACGTTGTAAGCGCCAATGTATCCATCGCTGATCTCATCGGTGGTAAATACATGTGTACCGTCATCACTTATCCAACAGTTGTGTGCAAATTGTCCGGGTGTACTTACCGTGCCCATAATCGAAGGATTTGCAGGATTGGAAACATCAATAGCAGCCAGGACTCCCTGATAGATTCCGGCTCCCCACAGCGTGTCGCCGCGGGCCATTCCATCATGCAAATAAAAATTATTAAACCGGCCAAGTTCTGTCGGGTTCATTGGATTTTCTGACACATCACAAATGATTGCACCACCTGAACCATTATCAGCACCAAAAATATATAGCTTGCCAAACTCATCAATGAATAGATTGTGTGCCCGTTGGAAATCATAAATACTCCCTGTAAAGTTCACCGATGTGGTGATTGGCCCATCCGGCAAAGGGCTGAGGTCAACAATTAAAATCCCTGCAAAAGATTCGTTTGAAACATAGGCATAATCGCCCCAGGTTTTGATATCGCGCCAAATGGATTCGGGACCGGATTCAAAATAAATTTCCTCAGGGTTTGCAGGATCCGTAACATCAACTACGGAAAACCCATTGTAAACTCCTACCAGGGCATATTCGTTTCCATCTTCATCCACATATCCCCAGACATCACTGAGTTCCTGGCTGTAAGATAGCTGTCCGAGTAGTTCTACATCATTTTGTGCAGTTGCGAAAAAGAAAATTGAAATGAGTGTAAGTGATAAATAAAGCCGCTTCATAAATAGTTAAGATTATTATTTTCAGTTAAAAAAATTGGTTAGTAAACAGAATATTATTTGTATTGATTCCAAACAGTGCATTGGTTGCATTGTTCATAAGGTTTTTTAAGACTTCCGTTATTTGAAAACTGTTTAACAAGCTGTTGCCAATTCTTAAATTCCTGCAAGGTATTGTGATGCCCCATAGAAAAGTTTAACTGGCATTACACGTTAACTGCCTGATTTTAAAAGCTAATTTTGCAAATTTTTAACACAGGCCACTTACTACACTGATGAAGCGTATCTTGCTACTTGCCATATTTTTTACCTTTCTATCCGATCTCGTGAATGGGCAGGAAGATCAATTGCGCGCTAAAGTTGCAGTGGTAAACCTTGCTGATACAACCCTTACACATGTTTACGGTAACCGCTGGTATTCAACCACTTTCGATAAATACATTTTCAATTACTACCACGAAACCACCAAAGGTCTGACCAATGTGCTGCTTGCCTCAAATATCTGGGTGACTACCGCAAAAGCCCCGGGATTTATCAACCGCATGGCCCTGCTAAACCTGGTGGGAAAGCCTACCAAAGATATGATCAAATGGTTCGAAAATCTGAAGCAGGACCGCGACATCGACTTTGTGGTGATCGTCACCCGGAAGTTCGAGCCCGAAAATAAAATCAGCCACAGGTACCTGAACGGCAAACAATACGGCATCGGTACCTATGCCAAATACCCGGATGCGATCAGTATGTTTTCGTTTGTGGGCTACTATATTTTCGACACCCGGACGCATGAAGAAATCAAAATCAATAAAAATCACGACCAGTACATCCTCACCGATCTTAGGCTCAATCACCGGATGACCTACCATGAACTGAAAGACCTTCCCCAAAAGTACATCGACCTCACCGTGGATAAAATGACACAAATCGTGAACACCCGGAATGTGGAAATAAAGCGGGCATTCCTCGAACATCTCAACCGTTGATTCAGGCACCATTTCATTTTTGCTACTTTTACCGGCCATAAAAAGTTTGTTTTACTGAAAATATGTATGATTGTGATGAAATATTCCAAATCCATTTTGATGCTAATGGCAGCCATGGCCATGTTTTTCACTGCATGTGATAAAGATGACGATGACGCGGAAAAGCAGGCCAGGATAGATGAGCAGGTGATCCAGGATTATCTGGAAGCCAACAATATCAATGCGACACGCCATGAATCAGGCATGTATTACCTGATTACGGATGAGGGCGATGGTGAGCATCCAACCGTGAATTCAACAGTGGAGGTTTTTTACGAGGGCTATTTCACCGATGGCAGCATTTTCGACAGAACTACCGGTGCACCGGCTTCTTTTCCGCTCAGCAACCTGATTACCGGCTGGAAAATTGGCATTCCACTTGTGAAGGAAAGCGGATCGATTACACTGTTTCTGCCCTCAGCACTTGGCTACGGCGAAACCGGTTCCGGATCGGTGCCACCAAACACGGTGATTATTTTTGACATTGACCTGGTAACTATTATTTAACACCCTCCAAAAAACAATGAGCTATGAAGGATTTTCATAAAACCACAGTATTAATCGCCGTTTTCCTCTTCTGGATTTTTTATGCACCGCTTATTTCAAAAGCTCAACACAGCAATCCTGAAATTAATTACGCCCAGACAGAAAACTGGATTTTCATACCGGATGATCCGCAGCGTTATGAATGCGATGTTTTTTATGTTTATCCAACAGTTTTCTTCGGTGATACTGCGGCCAATATGGATTTAAACAGCCCGGAACTGCGCGAAAAGGCCCTGGGCGTTGCCATTGAGCATTCAGGTGTGTTTTCGGAAGTGGCAAATGTTTACGCTCCTTTTTACAGCCAGGTCTCAATTGCTGTATTATCACTGGATGATCAGGAATCAAAACCGTATATGGATATCGCATTTAAAGATGTGGAAACTGCATTTGAGTATTACATTGAACACCTGAACAATGGCAGGCCATTTTTTCTTGCAGGTCACAGCCAGGGCAGCGATATGTTGCTGATGCTGATGAAAAAACACTTTAATGATGACGATCTGGCCAACCAGCTAATCGCAGCATATACGATTGGTTTTTCGATTACAGATGAGGAATTGGCAGAAAACCCATGGATGAAAATAGCACAAAAGAAAGATGATCTTGGCGTGATCATAACGTACAATACACAGTCGCCTGATGCAACAGGATCACCGGTTTTACTTCCCGGCGCCAAATGTGTAAATCCACTTAGCTGGAATACTACGCTCCGTTATGCGCCAAAAGCTTTTAATCTGGGTGCTGCTTTTTTTAATGATGATCATAAAATCAATACTACAATTATTGAATATACCGATGCCATAATTGATAAAAATGGCGCCCTTGCAGTATCCGGTCCCGATCCGGATGACTTTTACGAACCCGGGGTTTCGTTTTTCCCGAGAGGAGTTTTTCATGCATACGACTACAACTTTTTCTATTTCAATCTGAAGGAAAACGTCAAAACCCGCTGGCACCGGTATAAGAATAAATAGACGTTTTGATCGAACTCA
>JAGYLT010000008.1 GCA_018400545.1 Bacteroidales bacterium | reverse complement strand
TAAAATGGAATAATAAGAACCGAAAAAAGGAGACCAAATCATGAAAAGTGAAAAAGCGTACCTTGAACACAGCAAGACCGATATCTACCTGCGGCGTGTATTGATCTCGGGAGCCGTAATGCTAACCGGACTTGCCCTGCGCAAAAGCCTCGAGATAATTTATAAAAGGGCCAGTGGATGCAACCCGCCCAAAAACCCATACCACAAAGATGCCGGCTGGTTCAGGGCAATCATGTGGTCGATTTCCACCGGCGCAGTGCTTGGTGCCGCCAAAACAATTCTGCGTCCATCAATCCGGAACAGCATTGATAAATTGATGGAAAAATCAGATTCGCATTAAAATAAAAATGACGCGGTGGGGTAAGCCGCGCCATTCGCTTTCATGAACATAAAATGGTCATGGTTTTACTTTATATATCACGGTAATAAACGTCGAATGCGGTGTATTCTCCCAGGTTGAGAAATCCGCTGTTATCGGCATCCCAGAAGTTGAATACACCACGCGCCAGTTCGGCCTGGCTCAAACGCTCGTCCATGTCGAAGTCCCAGTAACCGAAAAAGTCGGTTTAATCTATCACATCAAAAAATTCCTGATAAACAATGTCCCCGTCGGCATCCACGTCAATTTCTTCGAAGTTTACCACGATGTAGTCGCCGAAATAGCTGTCATATCCAAAGCCCATTCTTCATCCGGCGGGGATGCCGCAGATAACATCAGAAATGAAATTGCATAAGCAACCACAAGTTTAAAGTTGCTTAAAAATCTCATAGTTAAATACGCCTTCTTATTTGGTTTTAAAATTTATAAATTTTAGTTGTGGCTCACGATAGCCATTGCGCATTCGTTATAATGTGTTGATCATGTCGATGATCTTTTCCCGCTTCTCGCCGCCAAGCCTGCGTTGCAGCCTGCCGATAAACATGTCTTCTTCACCTTCGCGATAGATCAGGTCCTTATCAGTGAGATGGGGATACTTCTCTTTTAGTTTTGTGCGGATGTGCTGCCACCTTCCGCCTATTTGAATGCTGTCTTTAGTCATGGTTAATTTCCTTTCTGTTATGTTTGCAATTTTACCTGACAGATTTTATTCCTTTCTGATTCTTTCCAAATCTCTTTCAAGATCTTTAAGGTGTCGCTGCACATCGTTTTTCAGCAAAACCAGGTGATCCTGGGAGGTGTCCTGGAGTTTTTCCATTTTCTCCTGGATATCATCTTTTTTCCTTTTTAGCTCGCTAACTTTGTCACGCGTATCTCTGCTTGTTTCAGATGTTTTCCTGATAATACTCTCCTCCATCAGCTTAATGTCATCATTAATTTTGTCAATTCTTGGTTGAAATGATACAGCTTCCATAATTTAAACTCCTTTCTGATTTTTCCTGAAGATTTTGAAAATACTGTGCCAGCAACCAGCTAATTGAAGCTTTTCCGGACACGAGATCGCTGAGTTAAATCATGGTGCATCCGTCGGTTACCGGACTGAGTAGCGAACCCGGCAATAGAATTTTTCACATTTGAAAAGTTATATCCTGCTTTTTTGAAAACCTCCAAAACCGAATGAAAGAAATTTGCAACGTGGAGGAACTTCCACATCATGTGGAGATATGTACCAATGTTACGGGAAAACCAAAATTCTATCGGCTGACAACAGAAATATCTTCTAAAAAACGCTACGAATTTACAGCAACCCAATCCCACCGGTTGACAGGCAACTGATTGCCTAAAACAAATGAATGAAAAATTGGGGAGCCCTGCAATTAAGCAAGTTATTGATTTGATACGAAATCCGGTTTCATGGCATGGTTTTAACGCATACCTCATGACAAATCAAATGATTGTTTAACAAAAAATTTTGTGAATTATGGTTAAAGTAATAGAAGTAATAGGAAGTTCAAAAGAAGGTTTTACCGAAGCAACCCAAAATGCTGTGAAAGAAGCGGCCAAATCTGTTAAGAATATCAAATCGATTTACATCGAACACATGAATGCAAATGTTTCAAACAATGAAATCGTTTCTTACGCGGTAAATGCAAAGATTTCGTTTGAGATTGAGAAATAAACAGATGATTAAGGAATAACTTTTTTGTGGGGCTGTCGTAATTTTTGCGGCGGCCTTTTTTTTGCAAAGAAGATGGGTAGTTGGCAGTCTCCAGTCGGCAGTGGGCAGTGCGGTTGTAAATTTTTTGGATAGCCTCTTATCCGATAAATCCGGTTAATCCGATGACATTATTCGTACTCTATCCCCAACTGGTCCAGTTTGTTGTACAGTGTTTTCCGGTCAACTTTCAGGATTTTCGCAGCCTGCGATTTATTGTAGTTGGCCTCGCGCAGGGCTCTTTCCACTACAAGTTTTCGGCGGCGTGGGCTGCATCTTTCAGGTTCAGGTTTCGATATCGGTTTGTTTTTCTGCTTCCGGTTCCATCGTTCCCGCATCATCACCACCCCTCACCTCTTCGGGTAAACACGCGATGTTTACCACATCACCGGTGGCAATGAGTACACTTCGTTTAACCACATTTCGCAGTTCCCGTAAGTTTCCATACCATGAATGCTTCAGAAAAGCCCGGTAACCTCCTGATCAAATTCAACCACGGATTTGTCGAGGTCCTGGTTGGCTTCATCCAAAAAGTGGCGGGCAAAATCATGACATCCTCACCGCGGTTGCGCAATGGCGGTATCTGTAGCTTAAACTCGTTGATCCGGTGGTAAAGGTCTTCACGAAATTCACTCTCGCTCACGGCCTGCATCAGGTCTCGGTTTGTAGCGGTTATGATCCGCACATCCACCGGAATGGTTTTGCTGTCGCCTACCCTGGTAATTACTTTTTGCTGGATGGCCCTGAGCAACTTTACCTGCGTTTCGTATGAGAGGTTGCCGATCTCATCCAGGAAAATGGTTCCGTGGTTGGCCTGGCTGAAATATCCGGCCTTATCGGAGATGGCCCCGGTAAAGGCGCCCTTAACATGCCCGAAAAGCTCACTGGCAGCGAGTTCTTTGGGTATGGCACCGCAGTCGATAGCCACGAAATTTTTATCCTTTCTTTTACTGTTTTTATGGATCAGGCGTGCGATATATTCTTTTCCCGATCCGGTTTCACCCTGGATCAGCACCGACATGTTGGTGGGCGCAACCAGCGCTGACTGGTCAATCACTTCCAGCATAGTCTTGCTTTCCCCGGTGATGAATTCCTCCTCCGGCGCTACCCCCGGGGTGCTTTTCTTCTCAACAGCCTTTTTTATGATACTGCTGATTTCTTCGGGAAAGATCGGTTTGGTAACATAATCGAATGCGCCCGATTTGATGGTGTCGACCGCTGTGCGGATTTCGGCATATGCAGTCATCATGATCACAGGAAGGTCAGGCATCAGTTTCCTGATTTCTGGCAGCAGTTCGGCCCCGTTGATGTCAGGCAGTCTGATGTCGCAGAGCACAACATCCACCTGCTTCTCGCGGAGGAACCTCAGCACGGGCTTACCTTTGGTAAGCTTATGGATGGTGTATCCCTCGCGTTTGAAGTAATTCTCAAGTAAATTGATGATGTAGTGATCATCATCCACAATCAGAATCGAACTTTTCATAGGTATTGTACTTAATCTGGTTGTTATTAATGTAACATAAACCGTGATCTGTTACTTTTGGTTCACCATTCACTGATGACTTTATTTATCATTCCAATCCCCGCTTTCATTTCTTTTATGGCATTTTCGATGAGTTGTTCGTCGGGATTGTATGTTTCCTTCCGCAGGTATTTTTCCTCTATTTTTTTCAGAAGTGTTGTCAGTTTTTTCATTTCCAGTTGATCCACCGAAGGAAGCAGCCTGTGGGCGGCCTCTGCAATTTCGCGGTAATCTTCATCCTGATAAGCTTTTTGCATGCGCTCGAGTTGCGACTTACTGTTTTCGACAAAGGTCTTCAGCATGTCTTGCAGGAACGTTTTATCCCCCTTGGTGATCCGCTCGAGCTGAGTCAGGTTGTAATCATCATTCTCGGTTTTGCTTACCGGCTTAAAGCTTTTTTTGGCTGCCGGACTTTTTATTTGAACCTGTTTGCTGTGCTTCCTGATTTTTTCGAGGATTTTTTCTTCGCTGAATGGTTTTAAAATAACATCGTCCATTCCGGCTTCCAGGTATTTATTGATATGCTTTTTAAACACGTTTGCGGTCATGGCAATGATTTTTGTTTTGTGATCCGCACCGCTGGCATCCTCAGCAAAACGCATTTTTTTTGCCACCTCTACCCCATCAAGTCCGGGCATGTTGATATCAAGCAGGATCATTTGATATTTTTCCGGCCGGAAAAGCTCCAGTGCCCTTTGCCCCGATTCGGCATAGTCGGTATGGATATTCATATCCTGCAGAATAGCTTTACCCAGCATCCGGTTCATGGGGTCGTCATCCACAAAAAGGATTTTCAGACCATCGGGAATGTCGTCCGCAATCATTTCCTCATTTTCCTGTGCAATCAGGTTTTCGGCTGACTTTTTAAATTGCAGTGAAAACGAAAAAACCGATCCTTTGCCCTCCGTACTTTCCACCGTAAGCTGGCCGCCCTGCTTTTCGATGATGTCCTTGCTGATGGTGAGCCCGAGGCCGGTTCCGGAGTAGGTTCGCCCAATGGATTCGTCCACCTGCTGAAAAGGATCAAAAATCATGGCAATATTATCCTTTGATATTCCGATGCCTGTATCCCTGACCTCAAAATGGACCGTGAGATGCTTTTGCGTTTCCCTGCCTGTCCCGGCATGTATTTCAATACTGCCCCGGTGGGTAAATTTAATGGCATTGTTCACAAGATTGATCAGCACCTGACGCAATTTTGCCGCATCACCAAGCAGCACCTGGTCCGTAAGCTGAAGATCGATGGAAGTCCGGTAATCAAGCTTCTTTTCTTTGTACTTAATTTCCACCACGTTATTTACAGCTTTCAGTACGGCGGGGATTGAAAACGGCACCTCGTCAATCTGGATTTCCTCCGAATCAATTCTGGAGATCACAAGAATTTCATCGATAATTGAGAGCAAATGACTCGACGAATTGTGGACAACATTTACAAAATGTTTTTGCTTTTCATTGAGGTTTGTTTTCATAAGTTGTTCCGAAAAACCTATGATGGCATTGAGCGGCGTTCGGATTTCGTGCGACATCCTGGCGATGAAATTACCCCTGGCCTCATTGGCGTCCTCGGCTTCTTCCTTTGAAAGCCGGAGTTGCTCCTCAATCAGTTTTGTCTCGGTGATGTCCTGAAACAGGATCACACAGGTTATTTCAGCCTTATCAGAAATTAGTGGTATCAACCTGACCGAGAAAGATTTACGGGCAATTTTAAATTCACGGCTTACCGGTGTGCTTTCAAAGGCAATTTTCAGCAGCGGCTTTAAAATTTCGGCAATGCTTTTAGAATAATAGCCGAGTACATTTTTGCCTTCCGGCTCCGGCCCGGCCCAACCCTGGTTTTGCAATTCGGACCCCATACTGCTGATGATGGCGTATTCGAAATTCACCAGGACCATCTCGAGGCCGGGAACGTTTTCGGCAAGCGTGGTATAATGTTGCAGTTTTTCGATTTGTTGGTTCAGATGGTTGAAGATTTCCCCGGTTGGAAAACACGATTCGATGATCATCTTATCATGCTGATCCCTGCCGTTTTGTAGCACGCTGAAATGCGCCAGGGCTTCCACACAATTATTGTTTTTGGTGATGTGGCATAATTTACTCCGGGAACGAACCTTTTCCCCCGATTTGGCAAGTTGCGAAATTTCGGAAATTACGGGATGGTCATTTTCATCCAGGATATCATGGATCTTTTTTCCGGTAATGGAAGCAGGGTTATCGTAACCAAGCATTTCTATAGTTGCATGGTTTACGTATTTGATAATGCAGGCATCGTCATAAACAATAACCGGGTTTGGAATATTTTCAATATCTGTTTTCATCATAAAGCTGAATTTACGGTTTTGATTTCATGATATGCCATAAATCTACAATTTTGAATGGGATTCGTTGAATTAATTCCACAATGTTTTCGAGGTCATCGGAACCTAAACCACATAACACATTCAATAAAAGCATTTTACGAACTAATTTCAGTTTGCCTGTCCTCTGGTACAAATTTCGTTCTACAGCATATCAAAATAAAAACTAATGTAATTATGAAATTTAATAAAATCCTGGTAACAACAGAACTTGACGAACTGTCATTAAAAGCAACAAAATTTGCTATTCAAATTGCTGAGCAAATGAATATTCATGAAGTCATTCTGCTCAATATAATTATACCGGCACAGGCTCAGGCCATGGCTGCATCAGGAGGCGCGGCTAACTCACCGGTAGCAATTTCAGGCGAATTTAATGCCACATTGGAAGAAAAACATCAGAAAATGGCTGAAAAGGTTGCCGAAAATCATTCCACCGAAAAGGTAAAGCTGATACCGAAAGTCCGGTTCAGCGGGAGCAAAAGCAACCTGAACCAATACATGAAAACGTTTAATGCCGGGCTGGTTGTTGCCGGCAGCCGCGATCATGGTACATTTTTGGAAAAACTATTTGGTTCGAAAACCCAACGCATAATCCACAGAACTGACTTTCCGATGATCATCCTGAAAGACAATGGTACAACATCACAGGTAAGCAAAATTGCACTTGCAATTGATGTAAAAGAAAAAGAGCAAAAGGGACTTGATGACATCATCGAATTCGCAAACCAAACCAACGCCCAATTGCAAATGGTGCATGTGATTACCGAAGATGACGAAATCACGGCGGAGGAAGCCATAGAAAAGCTTAGGCTTATTGCTGACGAAAAGCAACTTTCCAATCACACCATCAACGTGATAAACAACAGCAGCCTGGAAGAAGGCCTCAGGCATTTCATCAGGAAACATAACCCGGAAATGGTGGCTGTACTTACGCAGGGAAAAGGGAAACTGAAGAAACTGATTTATGGCAGTGATACGGAAGAAATCCTGAAGGAAACCGACAGGCCGGTGCTGGTAAATAAAATGGCCTGATATAGTTTTAGCCAAACCCATCAAACCGAAAGGAAAACCATGTTTAAACAAATATTTGACAATGATTACATCGCAATCGCCATGAATCAGGATGATGATACCATGGCAATCGACTGGAAAACGGCATGTGGCAATATTGTGGATGATGCCCACAAACGCGAGCAAATCAAAATCCGCCAGATTGTTGAAGAATATCAACCGGAAAAGTTGCTGGTGAATATGGAGGCCTGCTATTATCATATTCTGCCCGGCTCAGGGCCATGGTATGAGCACACTCTGTTTTCGATGTATGCAGATTTACCGCCCAACAGGATTGCATTGCTTGTGCCCCGCAACCTGTTCGCCCATGCTTTTTTCGACGCTGCCTATGCACGCGAAAATATCGATCCAAATACCCGTTTCCAGTATTTCAACAATATGGAACAGGCCAAGGAATGGCTCGAACAGGCGGAACCACTTGGGACTTAACCACCAGAACATTTACCTGATGATCAACTTTTGCCATTTTTTGGCAAAAGTTGAGTTGTAAGATCCTACGTTAATTTGATCCCGTACTTACGCATAGCCGTCAGGCTTAGAAGAATTCCGTAATGCAGCACATTGTCCGAAACCACAAAAGGCCGTTAACGGCCTTAGATAGTGCGATTCATTATCCATTTTACCCGGCCATGAATGACCGGGCTATGGATAATTGTTTGACAATGATCCTTAACCTGACGGCTATGCGTACTTACAGGATGTTGATGTACAAATTTGAAAATTAAAACCGCTGCACGGAAAATCAAATCCAACAATTTGTAAAACGAATCCCGCCATGTTGGTTAGTTTTTTTGCCTAAGCGCCTGAATCAGGAACAAAACAAAGCCCGGCACTAGTTTTTGCCGGGCTTTGTTTTTATCCGTTTTAATGGTTTTGTTCATTTCCACCCCATATTAAACCAACAGTGCATAAAAGATGGCGATTAGGAAGAAAACCAGCATAAACCAGAAAAATACTGACAGCACCACAACCGGTTTGTCCGTTTCGGTTTCAGTTGCCCTGAGATGCGGGGCCGGCGCAGCTGCAGCAAGAATCAGCGCAAAAAGAATGATGACGAACAAGGTAGAAAACCAGCCAAAATCATAATAGACCGGGCCGATCGGCTCAATCCATAGCTCAGCCAGCAATCCCGCAAGGATAAGCACCAGGATAAAACTCCAGAAGCTGTCCCACGGGCCCCTCACGTTAAATGCATAAATGAAAATCAATCCAATGATGATTGCGCCTAAAATGGTAAATAATACTTCTAAAAATCCCATAATTCTTTGTTTTTTAAGTTCAGGGATGCAGGCCGAAATAACTGTGCCAACTGCAATTTCAGGGCGTTCAGGATATTTGTTGTGGTGTTTCATACACAGTTTCCTTTCATGTTTTCCCAGGCGCTTTATGTAAATTTATTCACCGGTTTGGCTAAATTTGCCAGTCCAAATCTCATACCTATGAAAACAACATTCATCACCCTACTTTCCCTGGTCTTTATCTTACCGCTATTCGCTCAGAAGCAGTTTGAGTTTATGAACCAGCAGTTCGAGTTTATTGCCGAGCGCAACGGGCAGCCCGTAAGGCTCGAAACCAAAGACTTTGGCCTGAGCATCAATTATGAAACGGGAGCTTTTTTTGCGAAAATAAATCTTACCGAAGCCCGGCTTTATTCGGATGAGGAAGTTGAATACAGGATTCCCGGCGATGCATATCTGGAAATTTCCGGTAATATTCCCATCAATCAGATTTTTGATAACAACAGCCAAAAGCAAAAATTAACTGTGGAACTCAATGTAAAACACCTGGACTCGAATGTTCCGTCGGTTTTTGATTTCAACCTTACCCGGCTTAAGAACGCTTCCCGCGGGTTTACCATGTTTAACATTATCGGGGCTGTTAACCTGCTGGATTTTGGTGTTAAGGATTTGAAGGGCTATCAACCTGAGGTTGAAATTGTGCTCGGTTTTCAGGCTGTGCTTGTTGGGGGATAATTAAACCTGCAATGAAATTATACGCCACCAATCTCAACTACTTCCTGATTTTTCCAGAATACCGCTTTTTCAGGATATAATTGAAATTCCTGCCAATGAAGGTTCAATACAAAAGGCCTGTGCATAAAAATATTTGGATGGGTGTAAAATGAAAAGGAATGGTTTTGTTGGCATTTTACTCCGAAATCGCATCCACAAAATCCTTGTGCATGATGATGCCCTGCAGGATGGCAATGATGGTTTCGTGGTCGAGTTCCTTGATGATATCGTGCACCTGGCGGGATTTTTCTTCCGGGTTCATATCGGTTTTAAGGTGCTTCATCAGGGCTTTGTATTGCGAGCCTTTGAGCTCATCATCAAGCGCATCGAGGATTACTGATATCGCAATTTTGCCTTCTTTTTCCTCACCGGGCTGAGGCTCGCCTTTCATCTGCAGCTCCTCTATGGAAGCTTCGAGCACCTCACGCCCCAGCTTTTTGCAGGAGTCCAGGTAGGCCGAATATCCGGAAGTATCGCGCAACGACCAGCTATTGTATTCGTATTCAATATTTTCGATTTGCTTTACTTTCTGACTGCCTGTGCCAAAAATGGCTTCCAGCAAAATGATGGTATGCTTTTTCCAGGCTTCGAGGTCAAAAGACTTGTTTTCGAGTTTATCGATCTGCTTTTGCAGTATTTCTATTTTGTTTTCAGACATATCCAAAATTTTGATGGTAAAATTAAGTAAAATATATAACTGAAACCTCATTTAATTGTTTTGTGGAAGATCAGTTCAGGAGATCAGCGGTATGAATTAAGCATCCGGAAAACTTTCATCTATCAGCCCGTGGATGAACGTGCTTTCACTTATTTTTATAATTTCGCGCTTTAAAATTTAACACGGAATGTAGAATCAGGCATTTTCAACCACAAAGCGAAGGGGGGAACCATGATTGAGACCATCAAGATCGGAACCATTAAGTGGCACCACATTATTGATCCCAAGGATGAGGATCTGGAATTTTTGAAAGACAATTTTTATTTCCATCCCCTCGACATCGAAGACTGCCGAAGCAAACTCAACCAACGCCCGAAGATTGACATCTACGACGACTATTATTTCATCATCCTTCATTTTCCCAAATTCGACCGTATCAACCGATTCCTGAAAACCAAGGAAGTAAAAATTTTCTGGGGAGATGATTATGTGATCACCATCGGGAACACCCACTGGGTAGTGAAGGACCTTTTTAATGAAGCCCTTGCACAGGCTGAACGCAAGGAAGAATTTGAAATTGGAACCAGCGATGCCCTGCTTTACCATATACTGGAAAAACTGATGACCGAAACGCTGTCGCTTACGCGCAGGATTGGCGGTGATGTGGAATTTCTGAACCGCGACCTGTTTAGTAAAAGGGCTGAAAAAACCATCGAACGCATCTCCGTTACCCGCAAAAACATCATCCTGCTGAATACCATTTTCAAACCGCAGCTACCGCTGTTCCACAAGTTCGAGAGCGGCGCCATTGAGGGCTACGCCGAAAATATGGAAGATTACTGGGGTAACATTCTCGACTATTATCAGAAAATCTGGGATATGACCGAGGATTACCAGGAACTGATCGAGGGCCTGTCTAAAACTTTTGATTCACTGCAGGCCAACCGCACACACCAGATCATGAAAATTCTTACCCTGATCTCATCCTTCATTCTGCCGCTTTCTTTCATCACAGGCATTTACGGGATGAACCTGGCCCTGCCGCTGCAGGATGTGCCCGGTGCATTCATTGTGGTAACTTCCATTATGCTGCTTGTAGCCATTGGCATGGTTTCCTATTTTAAGATGAAGCGATGGATGTGAGAAAAAAGTTGTGAGTTGTAAGTTATAAGGTGTGAGCTATGAGTTGTAAGTATAACAAGGTGGTTAGTGCATGATTTTAAAAACCAGTTCCTTCATGAGTTCACCATCATCCATTGATGAGCTTTCCACACCTTTGGCTTTTTGGTCATACTCGCGGAGCAGGCCGAAAATTCTCCGTAAATTTTTGGGATTATAAATGCGGGCAGCTGTCCGGTACTCTTTCACAACAAAGGGGGGAACGCCTATTTCGGCGGCAACATGGTTGTCATTGCCTTTATTTTGCAGAAAATGAAAATGGAAAACTTTCCTGAAATAACCATATATCAAAACGATCTGCATGATGGCAGGGTATTCTTTCGGATTGGCCCCAAAATTATTGATGATCTTATTCACCCGCAAAACATCGCGCTTGCCCAGCGCCCTTTGCAACTCGAAAATGTTGTATTCCTTGCTGATCCCAATATTTTCCTCCACAATTTCCGGGGTGATTTGTGATCCCTTCTCAACATTCAGCAACAGCTTACCAATTTCATTTTCCACTTTGCTGAGATTATTACCGAGATTTTCAGCAAGAAGCATTTTTGTCTCTGGCGAAATCCGGAACCCACGGGATTGCAGCACTTTTTCGATGTAATCGGGCATCTTGTAATCGCGAACCGGATCGGACTGAAACAATACGCCATGTTTAGCCACCAGTTTGGCAAACTCGGTTCTTTTATCCAGCTTTTTGTATTTGTAATCGAAGACCAGTATGGTGGTATTAACAGGTTTTTTGAGGTAAGCCTTAAGATAATCACTTTTATCAAGCTCCCGCACGTGTTGCGCTTCGCGAACGATCACGACCTTGTATTCCCCAAAACCCGGATATTCCTTGGCCAGCGCCAGTATCTGATCAACGGTTACATCCCTGCCATAAACCACGTTCAATCCAAAATCACGCTCCGATTCATCCAACACCGTATTTTCGATCAGCTTGCTGATTTTGTCGATGAAAAATGGTTCCTCGCCTGATAAAAAATATACAGGAGCATAAATTCTTTTGTTGATTTTACTGACGATAGTTTCGAATTCCATAATGCTGTCCGGATAGATTAAAATCGGAGGTGTTTCACGGTCTGCCTGTTTTCGATGAGCTGCCTGAGTGAGTCGATACCAATCTTAAGGTGTTCATCCATAAAATTGTCGGTTACGAGATTATCACTGGATTCGGTTTTTACACCGGTTGAAATCATGGGTTGGTCAGATACGAGCAGCAGTGCACCTGTTGGAATTTCGTTGGCAAACCCCACGGTAAAAATGGTTGCCGTTTCCATATCCACTACCATTGACCGGGTTTTACGGAGGTGTTTTTTAAATTTCTCATCATGCTCCCATACGCGCCGGTTGGTAGTGTAAACCGTTCCGGTCCAATAGTCCCGGCCATGTTCTCTGATGGCGGTTGAGATGGCTTTTTGCATGCTAAAAGCGGGCAATGCCGGCACCTCAATGGGGAAATAATCGTTAGAAACCCCATCGCCGCGGATGGCTGCTATGGGCAGGATCAGGTCGCCAAGCTGGTTTTTCTTTTTCAGCCCGCCGCATTTCCCGAGGAAGAGAGCCGCTTTGGGATGGATAGAACTGAGCAAATCCATGATAGTAGCAGCATTGGCACTGCCCATCCCGAATTTAATCATGGTGATATCGCCGAAAGTTGCGCTGGGCATCGCCCGGTCCATGCCTTTAATTTCAACTTCATGCAATGCGGCAAACATATCCAGATACTTCTGAAAGTTTACCAGGAGAATATATTTTCCGAATTCCTCAAGTTGGGTTCCCGTGTACCTTGGCAGCCAGTTTTGTACGATCTCCTTTTTGGTTTTCATGTACTTTGGATTTGCCTGCAAAAGTAACGGAATCCAGCCGATATTCCGTAAGTTTGCCAAAACATTAATCAACAATGCAGCAACTTAACCTACCGGCATATGATTTCAGGATCAGGGAACGTGAGGGGCAACAGGAAATATTTGATGCGGTGAGGCATAAATTCGTTTCGCTTACTGCTGAAGAATGGGTAAGGCAGCACTTTATTCAATATCTGATCAGGACAAAAAATGTTTCAATAGCCATGATCGCTGTTGAAAAAGCATTAACCCTGAACAAACTCATCAAGCGAACGGATATCGTGGTTTACGGTTCAAATGCAAAACCCCTGATGATTGTTGAATGCAAAGCCCCTTCCATATCCATCTCCCAAAAAGTTTTCGAACAAATCGGCAGGTACAACCTCGCCTTAAAGGTGGAATATCTTGTGGTGACAAACGGTTTGGACCACTACTGCGCAAAAATTGATCTTAAAAAGAAATTATTTTCTTTTCTGGAAGAGATACCTGATTATCAGGAAATAAAATGAAATTGGTTAGTCAAGCGCTTGCTGCAGCTTTTTGAGTTCGGCGGCTTTCTCCTTGTCGCCGGAATGCTCATAAGAAAATATCAGATTGTTGAATACGCGCCTGATGATGGTTACATTGTCGCAGGGCAGGAAATATTTATCCTCTTCATCGAGGTTGATTTGCCGCAGAAAGAGCTCTATTTCACGCCTAGTAAAAACAGCCCCCTTATTGATGGCATTCAGGTAGAACTGCACATCCCTGGCTGTGATGGATTTAAGATCTTTGATCATTCCGCCCATGTAGGCCATGATGAAATTCTGTGGCAGATTGATGCCGTAAACCGGAATTTTAAGGCTTTGCGCAACCACCATGTAGATTATGCTCAGCGAAATCGGGTTGGCTTTACGGGATTCCAGGATATTGTTGATGAATGAATTGGCAGGTGCATGCAGGTCTTTTTTGTTACCTTTAAAACCCCATACATCAAAAAAGATATGGTTGAGCACCTTTACCTTTTCGAGTGGTGTAAGGTTGTTGTTAAGCTCCAGCCAGACATCCTGAATAATTTTCCCCACTTCCGTAACGATGGGCTTATCGTCCAGTTCGGGATACTGATAATTGGCCACCAGGATGAAACCTTTCAGCAGGTCGTGACTCAGACTGGTTTTCCACTGGCGAAGCTCCTGAAAAATATGGTCGAACTGTATTTGATGAATCAACGTTTCAATCCGATTTTGAATATGATCATCCGTTGAACCGTCCCATGCATCCTCAAGCACCGGAATGGCATCCAGGCCGTAGGAAAAGATTTTATCCCTCACACGCCCATACATGTTGTCATCCGGCTCATCTAACAGACTCACCAACGCATCGAGCTCCTTATTTATAATTTTATCGGGCATTTTCGTGAATTTCGTAATATTAACAATCTTTTGATTTAAAAGTTGTGGATATTTGTAGTTTTGCCCAATTCAAATCCTATTCCAAAATTAGTCAAATGTTGATCTTCGACGGTAAATCACCTCATCTTTTATTAATTAATTCACCATTAAGTGATTAAAAGCCTCAACATCTGTATCCTTGCCCTGTTTACCGTCGGTTCTCATGCTATTTTTGCACAACAACTGACAAAAGAACAGCAGCAGTTTGTGGATACCATCTTACCTGTGATTGTAGAAGTTAACCAGGAAATTTCACAACAACGGACAGGAATTTACACTGTATATCAGCAATTTAAAGAAACCGGAGAGCTGACCCCCCGAGAAATACAGATCATTACAAAGTATGCAAAGCTTTACAGGGTCTCCCTTGATACCGCCTCTGGTAATTCAGGAATTACCCACCAACATTTTAAGGAACTTCTAAAGCGGGTTGACATTGTTCCGGCTAAACTGGCGCTGGCACAGGCAGCGCTGGAATCCGACTGGGGCAAATCGCGATTTGTTAAAGAAGGCAACAATTATTTTGGGATTCAGTGCTACACGCCGGGATGTGGAATCCCACCGAAAAAAGCAGGTAACAAAAAATTATGGGTAAAACGATATTCTTCCATCACCGATTGTGTGCGAAACTACATGCTATTGCTCAATTCCGGTAAATATTACGATGACTTTCGCGACCTGAGAATTGTGAACCGTTTGAACACCGAAATGCCTGATCCGTTTTATGTAGTGCAGGGTTTGGCCAACTATTCCATAAAACGAAAAAAGTATATCAACAGCCTCATCCTGATCATGAAAAAAAATCTTTCTAAATATTAACAACATGCAGATTCATGCTATACCAAAATTATTAGTTTTTACATTTTTGATCGCATTGCTGGTATCCTGCCAATCGAAAAAAGAACATGAATACGGTCCTGAATCGGTGAGCACGGTGAAAAACCTCACCGAAAGCCATAAAAAGTTCATTGTGGATTTTTATCCCGGCGCCGTTGAGGCAAACAAGCACATCATGCTGAAAAGAGCCATGCTTATCGATCTCAGGAATGACTACCGCCATGTAATCATTAAAAAAAGAAAATTGAAAGAGCTGAATGCAATAGCTGAAGCATATCGATTCGGAGATGATTTTTTCAACGAAAACACGACGAGGGATGCTTTTACCCAAAAAATCGATACCCTGATTTACCGTGTGGATTACATCCCCGAAAAACTGGTGATGACCCAGGCCATAATTGAATCAGGCTGGGGCAAGTCGAAATTTGCACAAGAGATTAACAATTATTATGGGATCCATTGCTATACACCCGGCTGCGGAAGGGCACCTTCCAAAGTGGAGAATCCCGATTTCTGGGTAAAGGCGTTCCCGACCATCGAAGCCTGCATTGAAGAATACCTTTGGTTGCTGAATACCGGCTTTGCTTACGAGGAACTCCGGGAAACACGGGCAGCTTTGCGCAGGCAAGGCAAGTGGCCGGACGCTATAGCCCTTGCACAAGGGCTCACACGCTATTCTGAAAAAGGTTCGGAGTATATCGATCTGATCGACTCTATCATCAAAAACTACCTGCCAAAAGACCTTGAGGCATTCGTTGACCATGTTAAAAACGAAACCTCCGAACCATCCTGATTAATGCGACCATCCCAAAAATGACACTGTCTTCCGGTTTTATTGAAATGAATCCCCGGGAGTTTCATGTGGTTTTCAGCCATAAAAATCTATATTTGTATCCAAAGTTAAGTAGATAAACAATTTTTGATGGTATTGGAAAGGAGAGCAATCCCGGCAAATTGCTTTCAGGTAATAAAAAAATGGGTTTAACAATTGAAATTTTACGCAAATGATTAACAGGTATTTTTTTCCGGCAGTGGTAGTTTTACTTTATTTTGGGCTTATTGGATTTTCCCAGCCAGCCTCCCAGGATAAAAGAGAAGCGCATGCGCCATCTTTTTCAGATGATGAAATCCAGGCTGATTTTGAAGCAGAGGATACAGTAATTTATGTAGGAAACCCAATTGCATTTACTGATCTTTCAACCGGAAACCCTACATTTCACAGATGGGATTTCGAGGGAGCCACGCCTTCAATATCTTATTCCACCAGCCCAACTATCCTGTATTCAAATGCAGGAAATTTTGATGTACAACTCATCGTTTCGGGGCTGAATGGCTCTGACACACTACTCAGGGAAAATTATATTGAGGTGTTACCTGAACATTCCGGCTTGCCACCAGGATGGGAATACAGCACCACCATTTCACAACACACAATCGTCGTCACCGGGGAATCCAATCCCAGAATTTTCGAAGTGCCCATTCAACCGGGTGATTATATAGGTGTTTTCTATGAAGATGATAATAACGAACTGAAATGCGGCGGTGCCGTGGAATGGCCGGAAAGCGGCAACACGGCGGTCGTTGCGCAGGGAAATAACTTCTTTACCCCCGAAAAAGATGGTTTTGATACCGGCGAAACCTTTACCTGGAAATTGTATTCCTGGGAAATGCAGGAAGAATTTGAGGCCAAAGCAACTTACGATCCCGAAATGCAGCTTAGTATTTTTGTGCCCAACGCCATAAGTGTCGTAATCGATCTGGCTGCCGGAACAGTAAGCCAGGTCATATTCCCGGAGGGATGGTCAGGTGTATCCAGCTATGTTTTACCCTGGAAAAACAATATGGAAGAAATATTTGCAGATCATCTGGATGATATCGAATTAATCTATGACGGTAGCGGGTTTTTCCGACCGGACCAAAATCTGAATTCTATCGGGAACTGGCACAGCAAAGGCTATTTGGTGAAAATGAAAAACGAGGCAGTGGTTGATTTCGCGGGCTATCCGGTTGAAGATTTCACCGTCCAGATAGAATCCGGCTGGAATACCATTCATGTACCGGTGAATTGTGAAGTTCAAATTGCAGACTTATTGCAGGAAAATATTTCCAAAACTGCCATGGTTAGAAGCATTGCCGGATTAAGCATATACTGGCCCGATTATAATATCTTCACGCTTCAGGATTTGATTCCCGGCAAAGCCTATCAATTGCTGGCAACGGATGATTTCACCATAAGCTTCACACCCTGTGAATAGTCTTTTGGCTTAAAAGTTTTATAATTCCATTTGATTTTCTTAATTTTGTTCCTGACAATTAAGCCGGAACACAAATTAAAACCAGCGTATTATGAAACAACTGTCGCGCCCACTCATTCTGATCATGAGCCTGTTTTTGATCCAAAATATTTATGCAGGACATGTATCTCAGCAATCAGCAAAAGAAGCTGCAACCCATTTTTTTATTTCACAACTGAACCGGAATCAGCCTCATGATTTATCTGTAAATCTGGCCGATACACGTATTCATAACGATCAAACCCTGATGTATATATTCAATATAGAAGATCAGGGTTTTGTCATTATATCTGCATGGGATGGAACCATACCCGTACTGGGCTATTCTAACGCGGAGATATTTCCGCAGGAAACCGGCAACCAGCCTCCGGCCTTTCAGGAAATGATGAATTTTTATGAAGAGCAAATCGGAGAGGCCATTGCCAAAGACCTTAAAGCCACCCCGGAAATCAGCGCCGCATGGGATGGTTTGATTAATCCGGCTAACTTCACGGATAATGGCCGTTCCGTTAGTCCGCTTCTCACTTCAACATGGAGCCAGAGCTGCTACTATAATGAACTGTGCCCGGAAGATGAAAATGCACCCTACGGATATTGCGGACACGTACCTGTTGGCTGTGTGGCAACGGCCATGGCACAGGTGATGAAATACTGGGAATACCCGATTACCGGTACCGGTTCGCACAGCTACAGTGTGCCGCCTTACGGTGTGCAATCCGCCGACTTTGGCAACACAACCTACGCGTGGGAAAACATGCCCAACACCGTGGGCAGCAGCAACATTTCGGTGGCCACTTTAATTTACCATTGTGCCGTTAGTGTGGAGATGCAGTTTTCCCCCAACGGCTCAGGCGCCTCAAGCTGGGATGCCATGAACGCCCTGGAAAACAACTTCGATTACGATCCTGAAGCACAGTTCTATTATAAAAGTTCATACACCGATGAAGAATGGGAAAGCATGCTACGCGAGGAACTTGACCTGGGCCGTCCGGTGATCTACCGCGGGCAGGGTACGGGTGGCCATGCCTGGGTTTGCGACGGATATTCCGCCGATGACTATTTTCACATGAACTGGGGATGGGGCGGTTATGCGAACGGATATTTCTACCTGTCGAACCTGAACCCGGCCGGATTGAATTTTACCACCAACCAGGCTGCCATTATGCATATCAAGCCCGAAAATGCCGCCGTGGAACCTCCGCGAAACCTGGTAGCTGAAGTGATTGAAAATGATGTTCACCTTTCCTGGGAGGAGCCACTGGAGTCGCAGTGGATAAATTGGGATGACGGATCAACACAGGGTGCGCTTGGCGTTGTCGGCGGCGGTTCTTTTGATGCAGCCGCAAAATGGGATCCGGAGCATCTGGAACCATTCGATGGTATGTACATCACCAAAGTGACTGCGTATCTTGCGTCTTCAGAACCGGATTATTATGTAAAAATCTGGACCGGGCCAAATGCAGCAAATCTTGTTTACAGCCAGCCTGTGTCGGATATGGTTGCGAATAGCTGGAACATGATTGTACTTGACGAGGCCGTAGAAATCAATACCGCAACCCATCTGTACGTGGGAATTTCAGTTACAAACCAGCCCAATACCCATTCTGCAGTTGGATATGACGGAGGGCCAGCCGTTGAAGGTTATGGCAATCTTGTTTCATTTAATGGAATTACATGGACCACTTTATCAAATTATAGCATGAATGTAAACTGGAATATCCAGGCCTATGTAAATACAAGTGCCGAGGGTAAAAATACCGCAACAGGGATTCTGCCCGAAAAACCTAATAACAACAAGGCCTCCGGCCGGCTGATTGCTTATAAAGTTAAGGGTGGGACACAGGTAACACATCCCGAAAACCGCACTCCAATTGGATATAATGTGTACCGGAATGGCGCAAAAATCAATGACGAGCCTGTTGGCAGCCTGCAATACATTGATGAGGATGTGCCAAACGGTACGCATGAATATTTTGTAACATCATTTTACAATGCCGGCGAATCAGCCCCGGGCAACATAGTTTCGGTGGTGTGCGGACTCGTTGCGCATGAAATACAGCTTGAAGCCGGGTGGAACAGCATTTCCTCATCATTGATTCCACTCACAACCGGTATCGAAGAAATCTGCATGCCAATCATGGGAAATCTAATCTGCATGCTGGACATGACTGGATTTTATTATCCAGCCATGGGCATCAACACCCTCCAAAACTGGAATTATGAAAACGGCTATCTGATCAAAGTTGAACAGGCATGTACACTTCCTTTTAACGGCCTTCCCTCCGAAGACCAATCTTTACAATTGGATGCCGGCTGGAACCTGATACCGGTTTTATCTGATTGCGAGGTACCTGCCAGTGAACTGTTCATGAATATTTTAACTGATTTTATTGTGGTGAAAGATGCCGCCGGAACGGGCGTTTACTGGCCTGCCAAAGGAATCAACACCCTGTCGGCACTGGAACCGGGCAAAGCGTATTTCGTGAAAATGCAAAATTCCAACACCGCCACTTTTCCTGCGTGCGAATAATTTTTGTACACGATTAACCCCTATTTTTGCAGGATACTCATTAAGAAATATCGGAATGTTATTTAGCGAGGTAATTGGACAAAATGATATAAAACAGCGCCTGATCAGGACTGTAGCTGAAGGACGCGTTGCACATGCACAACTGTTTTATGGTCCGGAAGGTTTTGGGAAACTTCCACTGGCATTGGCCTATGCGCAGTTTATCAGTTGCAGGGACGACCATAAATTTGAAAACCAGGATTCCTGTGGCAAATGTCCGTCCTGCATCAAATACAACAAACTGGCTCACCCCGACCTTCACTTCATTTACCCGGTGGCCGAAAGCAAAGTGGTGAACCTTCCCAAGGGCAAAAAACCCGAAAGTACTGCTTATGTTGCCCAATGGCGCGAAATGATCCTGGAGAACAATTATTATATCTCACTGAACGACTGGTACCAAAAGCTTGATATTGAACGCAAACAGGCATCCATAAACGTTAACGACTGCGGAAACATCATCCACACGCTCAATTACAGCAGCTATGAATCAGAGTATAAAATCATGATGATTTGGATGATTGAAAAACTCAATTACAAGGCCGCCCCAAAATTGTTGAAAATCCTCGAAGAGCCTCCCGAAAAAACAATCTTCCTGCTGGTTGCCGGGCAAATCGATATGATTATTCCGACCATTCTGTCGAGATTACACCAGGTGAAGGTGCACAGGATTGAGGATGCCGCGCTGATGGATGCCTGCCGGGAAAGGCTCGAAATGCCTGACGAAAGGGCAAGGGAAATTGCGCGCCTCGCAGGCGGCAGCTTCAAAGAAGCAATGAAGCTTCAGCACCAGGCCGAAAACATCGAGAAAAACTTTTCGAAATTTGTTTCCTGGATGCGCATGTGCTGGGCCCCCGACGTACCGGCTATCCTGAAATTCTCCAGCGAACAGGCCAAAGAAAACCGCGAACAAAGCAAGCAGTTTCTGCAATTTGGGCTGGAAGCGCTTCGCAACTGCCTCATGCTTAATATTGGCCAGCAAAACCTGGTAAGGATGATTGACAAAGAAAAAGCGTTTTTCGATAAATTTTCTGCCTTTGTTAACCAGGCAAACATCAACCTTTTTGCAGAGGAATTCAATAAGGCAATCTATCATATCGAACGAAATGTGCATGGCGGAATGATATTTTTGGATTTGTCGCTCACCATTTCAAAATTGCTGCGCATCAAGGAAAAGAAAGCCGCTTCTTAATATTTATTAGCTTTGCAGATTGATTTTTTTTACTGACCACTCCTAAATAATATATGGATAACGACATAAAATTAAAAGATACCAATAAAAACGAATTTCTATCACGAGGATGTTGTCATGCTCCTCAGATATACCAGGACAACAGTAAGATAGCCGATCACAGATGTTGTAAACTTGACGTTTACGACTGGCTCAAAGACCTCGAAATCCCCGAAGGGCAAAAACCTTTTGATTGCGTGGAAGTTCGTTTCAAAAACAGCCGGAAAGACTTTTTCAGGCTGCCACCCGAAGTCAGGTTGAATGTAGGAGATATCGTAGCCGTGGAAGCATCACCCGGACATGATATCGGCATCATTACCCTTACCGGAGAAATTGTGCGACTGCAAATGCGCAACAAAGGCGTGGAACCGGATGGCGAAAATGTAAAAAAAGTGTACCGCAGGGCACGGCTTTCGGACATCGAAAAATGGCTGAATGCCGTTGAGCAGGAAGAAAGGGTGAAAATTAAAACCCGTATCATTTCCCGCGACCTTGGCCTGGAAATGAAGATAAACGATGTGGAATACCAGGGCGACGAAACCAAAGCCGTCTTTTACTACACCGCCGATGAACGCGTTGACTTCAGAGAACTGATTAAAATACTGGCTGAACAATTTAAGGTGCGGATTGAAATGCGCCAGATCGGCGCCCGGCAGGAAGCAGCCCGTGTTGGCGGAATAGGATCATGCGGACGGGAATTGTGTTGTGCCACCTGGCTCACAGATTTCACATCGGTGACCACCAACACTGCCAGAACCCAGCAACTCTCGCTGAACCCTCAAAAGCTGGCCGGACAGTGCGGCAAACTCAAATGCTGCCTCAACTATGAAAACGACATCTACCTCGATGCCCTGAAAGATTTTCCTGACAGCAACATTGTTTTGAAAACCAAAAAAGGGGAAGCAATCCATCAAAAATCAGATGTCTTCAAACGCATCATGTGGTACACCTACAAGGATGATCAATCCAATATGATGGCCCTGAATGTTGACAGGGTAAATGAAATTATCGATGCGAACCGAAAAGGTAAAACGCCACCCCAACTGGAAGATATTGCCATCACCAAAGAAATAAAAACAGATATCGGAAACGGTGGCCTCACAGAAGAGGACATCAGCAGATTTGATAAAGTTGACGAAGCGGAAGAGGGAAAAAGGAAGCGCAGAAAGTCAAGAAAAAAGCCGGGCAGGCCACAACCCCGCGGCAATAGAGAGCCACAGAATCAGCGTCCTCAAAATAAACAGCAGGAATCGCGTCAGCGAAACCAGGAC
>JAGYLT010000079.1 GCA_018400545.1 Bacteroidales bacterium | reverse complement strand
ACGGAACCTGAAGCATTCTGGCTATCGTTCTTGCCAGCAGGGTTTTACCAGTTCCGGTTTCGCCTACAACTATGATGTTCGACTTTTCGATTTCAACATCATCTTCTTGCTTGCGCTGCTTATTGTTATACGAAATACGTTTATAGTGGTTATAAACCGCAACCGATAAGATCCGCTTGGCTTCTTCCTGCCCGATCACATACTGATCCAGAAAGTGCTTGATTTCATTTGGCTTCATCAATTTAAAATCCTGATCCTGCTTTTGATGCGTGACGGCCTGCTCTTCCTGAAGAATTAGTCTGGCCTGGTCAACACACTCATCGCAAATATTGCCGTTAATGCCGGCAATCAGGATTTTAACCTCGTCCCTGTTTCTTCCGCAAAACGAACATCTGTCGGTTGCTTGTTTACCCATAATTACGTGCTGTTACTTTTTTCCGTGTTCCAAAACTTCATCAATCATGCCGTATTCTTTGGCTTCTTCCGATGTCATCCAGTAGTCGCGGTCGGAGTCTTTCCAGATTTTTTCGTAATCCTGTTTGGAATGCCTGGCAATGATCTCGTAAAGTTCCTTTTTAAGTTTTTGTATTTCGCGGGCTGTAATCTCAATATCGGATGCCTGTCCCTGCGCCCCGCCCATTGGCTGGTGGATCAGGATGCGCGAATGCCTGAGGGCTGTACGCTTTTTCTCCTGTCCGGCACAAAGCAAAACAGCGCCCATTGAAGCGGCCATTCCGGTACAAATGGTAGCAACATCAGAGGAGATGTACTGCATGGTGTCGTAAATACCCAGTCCGGCATAAACCGATCCACCCGGTGTATTCAGGTAAATCTGGATATCTTTCGACGAATCAACCGACTCAAGGAACAGAAGCTGGGCCTGAATAATATTGGCCACATAGTCGTCAATCGGAACGCCGAGAAAGATTATCCGGTCCATCATCAGCCTGGAAAAAACATCCATCTGAGCCACATTAAGTTGGCGTTCCTCAATAATGGTAGGCGAAATGTAATTTTTCGCTGTAGAGGTGTATTTGTGCAGGCTTGTGCTGCTGATACCCATGTGGTTTACAGCATATTTTTGAAATTCATTTTGTGGAATCATAATTCAGTTTTTTTTATTTTACGACTTAGTTAACGAAAGCCATTTGCTATTGTTCATCAGGCCTTGTCGGCAGATTCATTGTCCTCATCATGGCTGTGATCATGATCATCGGCATGGTCATGGTCATGGTCATGGTCGTGTCCGGTGATCTTCTTAATCTCATCCTCAAATTCTTTATAGGAAACTTCTTTGGTATCCAGCGTCATTTCCTCTTTGAGGTATCCGGCTATGCGGCGACTGAACAATTCATCATGAATTCTCCGGGTTTCATCCTTGTTTTTCTCCAGATAATTGTTGGCGATTTGCTCCAACTGCTCTGCCATAGCAGGGTCCTCGTTTTCATCCTGGGGCTGACCGGGAAGAAAATAACCCTTGAAATAATTCTTGATTTCACCTTTCAGGTCTTCATCCGTAACGCGCAGGCTTTCATTCTTCTTAATCAGCGCATTTTCGATGAGTTCCATTTTCATAGCCTTACGGTATCCGTCATAATTTTCCTCGATGGCCTCCATGGAAAGTTTTCCTTCATTGGACTGATAGAGCCATTTTTTAAGAAATTCATCCGGGAGGTTGATCTCTGAATCATCAAAAAGGCGGTCCATGGCTTTGCGCGAAAATAGTCTGTCGGATTCCACCTTATAAGCTTTGGCAACTTCTTCCCTGACCTTCTCACGGAATTCTTCTTCCGTTTTAATGTCGTCTTTAGGGAAAGCGGCTTTAAACAATTCCTCGTCCAGTTCGGCAGGTGTGCTGCGTTCAATTTTGGTGATTTCAAACTGGAAATCGCTGGTGAGTTCTTTGGCGGCTTCCTTTTCGATACCAAGCATGGAAGCAGTTTCGGTTTCACTACCGGTGGCTTCCAATGGGTTAAAAATCACCACATCCCCCACCTTCGATCCGATGACTTGTTCCTGCACATCTTCCTTTTTCAGGTAATTCACCAGGATCATGGTTTCTTTTGAAATGCCACCTTCTTTTATCTTGCCATCATCATCCAGTTCATGAATATTCACATAGATCATATCATCTTTTGATACTTCATCCTGCTCAACCATCTTACCGTTGCGCTTGCGGATTTCCGCTATCTGTTCATCCAGCCTTTCATCATCAACTTTTATGTCTATGTATTCTACAGCGGCAAAATCTTCAAAGTTTAAATCCAGTTCCGGAGCATACGCAATATCGAAATAAAAATTGAAATCTTTCTGGCGCATAAAATCCTGTGGATCCTTCTCAGCATTAGGAATGGGATTTCCCAAAAGTTTCAATTTGTTGTCCTGAATATAATCGGTAATCTTCTGTGAGATCAGTTTATTTACTTCTTCAACTTTAACAGCCAGGCCAAACTTTTTCTCGATATATCCCAACGGAACCTTTCCCGGTCTGAAGCCGGGTACGTTGGCCTGTTTACGGTGTTGCTTCAATTCCTGCTGATATTTCTCAGCATAATCCTCCTCTTTAACCTCCAGCTTTATAGTTGCTGTTAAATCTCCTGTTTTCTCTTCGGTAATATTCATTCAAATTGCATTTTAAAATTTGGCCTGCAAAAGTAGTATAAAATCTTGAATCAGGATACTATTGATACAAATTGGAGCAATTTAATAGTTTGTTTTACAGAACGTTGTGCAGATACCTAAAATCAGACATCTTACAAAAACTAAGTGTAATATCTTTCTTGATCCGGAATTGGCTGAAGTATGATAGTCTGCTATACTCAAAGAATAACAGATATTCCATCGGGTTTGTAAAGTTTGATTGTGGCATGATGTATGTTTAAACACATATTCCAATTATTAGAATTCACCTTATTTGCATGTCCCTTAAATATTTAATTGAATTTTATTTACTATGAATTATTAATTTCCAATTTTTGGAAATCATAAGGGGAAAAAGTGTAAAGCAAATTTTGTGAACAGAACACTTCCATGAAAAATTATTCAATATTCCGTTAACAACCAATGTAGTAAGATTTAAGTGCATCATCCGGATATTGATTTTTCAACAAAACAAGCCTTTATTAATACGTGATATTTCAGAAAAAAGCCGGAATTTTACAATACACTATCCATCAACCTTTTAGAGTTATAACCGAAATCTGAAACCAAAAAACATGTGGGCATTATAAAACTGATTATCAAGGTATTTAAATATGAATAGACCTTTCATTAGTTCAATCCTGAAAAAACTTTCCAAAGTTGAATCATTTCCGATAATTGGAAATGTATTCTATTACATTCGGCGAAAAGTTTTTTACATACTTTTGATTCAACGATTTAATTTTTTACCAGCAAAAAAACTTAATCGCCAGCAACATGAAAGCAAAGATCTACTCAAAAACATCACTACTACTTTTTATATCAATACTCTTCCATTCCTCGCTGCTCAGCAATTCGTTGGTTCAGGAGATTTACGCAAACCAGAATTTTACCGTAACCAACCAACAGGATTTTACCCAGATTACGATGGATAAAAACCCCTGGGAATCTTTTACAATCGCCGTTAACAATTATGAAATCCAGCAAAGCCCCCTGATCAGTCTGGATTTAATGACGTCTGATGAAATCGAAATCAGGGTTGATATTACGGACGGCAATTATATGAGCCACGAGACCGCAATTGTTGAAAAGCGCATCGAGGTGTTAAATAATTTTACATCCGTAAGTTTTGATTTCTCAGAACTGCTCGATGGAATTAATCTGAATGAGCAGGTTTATCTTGTATTTTATGTTAATCCGGGGAAAGCATATAAAGGTAACTTGTTTATCCGGGATTTTTCGCTGACTGAAAATGTGATAAAAGATGAAAAGCCTTCAGAAACTTTAGACGGCTTTAATATGTACCCTTCACCGGCAACCACTTTTACCAATATCGAAATACCAAACGGAAATTTCACCAGCATTGCTATTTTTGATATAAACGGGCGTTTGGTAATGACTGAAAATGTTGCCGCCGAAAACGGAACCACCTTTACACTGGAACTCAGTAACCTTACAGATGGCTATTACACCGTCAGGCTTTCAGGGGTTAACAGCTCATTGACTGAAAAATTGATTATCAACTAAAAAACTGGCTATCGAACAGATTTACTTTGATCCGGCAAAAACTGATAAAATGAAAAAATCAGCACAAATACGATGTAATCCTCCTTTAATATTTGCATTTGCATGGCTGCTATTTTTGATGCCTGCCTTACAAGGACAGGTATCAAAAATAGAGATTAACCCCCTGATGGTTACCAACGAAACCGGTGATGGAGATGCAACATTAATGGCAGATGAACAGGAATTAAGTGGTGATCCGCTGAACAACCCGGCCAACCAGCCCTCCACAAGTTGGGAAACCAGCTATGGTTCTACTTATCCGTTGGGGGCATATATCGATCTTGGCACAGAAATCGACCTGAAACATATTTTTATTTTCGACTACAACGGCATTGGCGATTTGATAGTGGAATATGGTGAGCCCGGCAACTGGACCTATCTACTTACCGAACCACTTGATAAATATAAAAGGTGGAAACGACATGATGTGAATGTAGCAACACAATATGTAAGATTCGTAAAAACCCACGCCAGCCCGAAATTCAGCGAAGTGGTTTTGTATGCTGATAATCCGGTGGTTATTCCGCCGGCTATTAATGACCTGACAATAATTGAGTGCTTTCCAAACGCTATTGATCTTTCATGGACAGATGTAGCACCGAATGAAGCCACCGGTGATTTTACGGAATATGATCTTCGCTACAACACCAAAGCAATAACAGTTGATAATTTTACGCAATCGAACAAATTTCCGTTTGAAGAACAAGTAATACCCGGGAGCAAAAAAAGTGTTACCGTAGATGGCCTCAGCATGAACACGCTTTACTATTTTGCCCTAAAAATAATTGGTGAAAACGGCCCTACAGCCCTCTCAAATATTGCCTCCGGCACAACCACCCATTTCACAAACGAAATTGAAACCAAACTGGTTCTGTATCCTTCGATGGTAATTAACGAATCCGGAATGGGCGAGGCCGGCAAAATGCTTAATGAACAGGAGATTGCCGGAGATCCGCTAAATGGCAATGGCGGCCGGCCTGTTGATGAATGGAAACCCAGCAATGCTCTGGAAGATTATCCCGCTTCGGCCTACATCGATCTTGGAACAAAACGACAAATTTCGCGGGTCTTCTTTATGGATATTAACTCCATGGGAGAAGTGGTGGTTGAATCGGGGACACCCGGAAACTGGCATTATTTGCTTTCAGAGCCATGCGATAAATACATGAAATGGAAACAACATGATGTGGATGTGGCCACCCGCTATCTGCGAATTACGCTTACACACAGGGAAGCCAAATTCTCTGAAATTGTTTTGTACCACAAAGCTCCGCAACTGGTCGAGGAAAAACTGTTGCTCAAACCTGTAATGATTTCCAATCCTTCCGGATATGGCGAAGCATGGAAACTTACCGACGAACAGGAAATTGCAGGTGATCCGGCAAACAGCCCCGGCGGCAACCCCCAAACTTATTGGCAAACAGGATTTCAGAGTTCTATTCCGTATCCACTCTATGCTGTTCTTGATCTGGGCGAGATAGTTGAGGTGACGCGGGTTTTCCTTCGCGACACTTACGATATGAGTGATTTCACCATATGGACAGGTTCGCAGGACAATTGGGAACTTGTTGCTACCGATAACCTGAGCGGTTTCCTGAGCTGGAACCAGCACGACATCAATCGTGAAACGCGCTACCTGCGTTTTGGAAAATCAAATGCACGGGCCAACGTTGCAGAAGTCGTGGTTTACGGTATCGATCACACACCCGGCCAGTCAGACAACACCCCACCTGCCATGATTGACGATATTCATGCAGCAGCCGGTCAAAATCCGGAAAACGAAGTTGTTCTTACCTGGACGGCCCCCGGGGATGATGGTTACACAGGTCAATGCTCCTCATACGATATCAGGTTTAGCACAGCACCGATCACGGCTGATAATTTCACTTCTTCAGCACAGTGGCCAATACCTCCTGTACCCTCTGAAGCAGGCACAACAGAAACTTTAACCCTTCAGGGGCTCAACCCGGGAACACCATATTATTTCAGCATCATAGCACTGGATGATAACCTTAACCTGTCGGAGCCCGGCCCGAATGCCCAGCATACAACTGAGTTTGAAATCGGCGGTGCACCATTCAAAATTCCACTGACACCCGATATGGTTCTGAATGAATATGTCCAGGGAGATGCAACAGTTTTGGTTGATGAGCAACAGGAAGCAGGTTACCCCGATACCGGGAACGGTGGAACACCCGTAACTACCTGGGAGCCCGGCTCAGCCGAATGGATTTATCCGTGTTATGCCATGATTGACCTGGGCGGCCTCTGCAACATAACTGAAATCTACATTTTTGATACAGATGGTGAAGACGCCGTGGATGTGTTTACCGGAGAACCCTTCAACTGGAATCTTGCTTTAACAGACAGCCTTAAAAATAATGGAACCTGGAACCCCCATCAGCTAAATACAGAATCCAGGTTTATCCGTTTGAAAATCAATTCACCGGATACAAAATTCTCAGAAATTGTAGTTTATGCTTCACGGCTTGAGGAGATAGAACCCACTCCTGAACCCACGGCTCACGAAAGGCCCACCATGGATCAGTTGATCGGTATGAATGCTTTTATCGATGATCCGCCGGGTAGAATGGCTGCAGGTGGTTTTGTGAGAGAATACCACAGTTGGATGTGGTGCGAGGGAAATAATGATCCCTCCTATCCAGGCTATCCGGAAAACGAAAACAGGTTCAATGTCATGGGCTGGAATTTTGATTATTTCTACGACAACCTCAGCAAAACCGGCATTACCGTTTGTCCGGCCATCCAGCGCAATGTGCCCTGGCTCACTGATTTCGACTACAGCAAACTTGGGAACAAGCCTGTCTCACCCGGCGAAAATCCCACCGATCCTTTTGCCTATGCTGAGCATGCCGATCACCTTTTCCAGTATGGGGCAAGATATGGTAATACGACCATTGATGATGGTTTATTAAAACTGGCCGATGGTCAGGAGCGGCTGACGGGCACAAACCGTCTCAACTACTATGAAAACTGGAATGAGCAGGATAAATGGTGGAAGGGTGGAGATGCATTTTTCAATCCATACGAATATGCCGCGATGGCAAGTGCTGACAAGGATGGTCATCAGGGCACAATGGAAGCAACACTCGGCGTTCAAAATGCCGACCCCGGCGCAAAGCTGGTAATGGCCGGACTGGCCAAACCTGACCTTAATTATGTGAAGGCCATGAAGCTGTGGGGCGATTACCATCGTGATGGCGATATGCCTGTGGATGTGATTAATGTGCATCATTATTGCAACGACGGGAACACGCAATCATCCGGAAATGTGGGGATTAGTCCGGAGGCGGATGATTTGAAAAGGTTGATGGAGGAATTTGTAGAATACCGTGACCGGTACCTGCCCGGCAAAGAGGTGTGGATCACCGAATTTGGTTACGACACGCATCCTCAATCCGTGCAACGGGCCCCTTCCATTGGCAATACTTCCCAGGAAGAAATCCAGGCACAGTGGTTAGTGAGGTCGTATTTGGCGCTGGCCGCTGCAGGTGTTGACAAAGCGGCCATGTACATGCTCAGGGATGTTGACCCGAACAGCTCCACAAAATTCAATACCTCGGGGTTGTGCGCCAGCAAATCCAACAACTGGGAACCAAAGCCTTCGTGGTATTATGTTTATACCCTGAAAAACAGGCTTAAAAATATGCAATACACCACCGAAATCGAATCCGGCAATTCAAATGTTTGGATTTACAAATTTGATCACACCGACAGTGACTTAGAGGCTTACGCAGTGTGGTGTCCAACCAGCAACGAAATCTTTATGGAAAATTATGAGCTTTCACTCCCCGCATCGATGGCAGAGGCAAGATTGGTGGAGCTTGTTGACGGAAGCATTTTTGGGAATGAAAGTATCCTTGAACTAACTGATGGGAAGGTTTCGCTTGATGTATCTGAACGTCCGGTCATTGTGCTGGCAGCCCCGGATGGATTTACATTCCCTGAACACCATAATATTATCAAACTGGAACTCGATACAACCATGGTTGTAAACGAATCCGGCGAAGGCGACCCAACATTACTTGTGGATGAACAGGAGCTTTCAGGTGATCCTTACATGGGCAGCCAGGGAGAGCCGACCACAATGTGGTCCACCGGTTTTGGGGCTACCTACCCGGTTCATGCCTACCTTGACCTTAGCGAAATTGAAGCGGTCGAAGCCATTTATCTCAGGGATATGAACGGCACGGGAAATATGTCAGTTTCAGTAGGCGGGCCGGGCAACTGGACTGTTGTGGCTACAGAAAATTGCGGCAGATACAAAACGTGGAGTTATCACGTTATTCAAGAGGAAACAAGGTATATTCGGGTGACGAAACATGAACCATCTGCTAATATTTCGGAAATTCTCATTTACGTAAAACAATAGATTTTGCTTTTCTCACCCCCACCCTTGGGGGAATCTTTTTTGCTGGGACCCTCCGTCGCGCCCGCGGCGGGGGTTTTTTATGCCCGGTCTCAAAGATCAGCCTGATCCATTTCGTCGATAAGCTTTACGGCCTCACCGATAAAATGCGGGCATTTCTCAGTAAACACGCCTTTTTCCCGCGCACGCTCATAACCTGTTTCATATTTGAGGTTTTCCCCAATCAGATCCTTGCAACGGAGACTTCCGAACTTTTTTTCAAATTCCGATTTAAAAACGCCCGAAAGGTTTTTCACCTGCTCTTTAAGCTCAACATAAGAATGCGATTTCTTACTTTTCAACCCAATCACCATGAGTGCCGCCGAAACTGCACCGCATGTTTCCCCCTCTCCCATTCCTCCACCAAAAGCAGTTCCCAGTTTAATGATGTCTTCGCGGTCAAGCCTGATTTCATCTGCATAAGCAAGTAATACCGATTGTGCACAATTCATCTCTCCTGAAAAATGGGAAAGTGCTAATTCCTGTTTCTCTTTTGTTTGCATAACTGTTCGTCATTAAAAATAAAATCTCCGGCAATTTAAGAATAATTACCGGAGATTTGTGCGGATGAAG
>JAGYLT010000078.1 GCA_018400545.1 Bacteroidales bacterium | reverse complement strand
CCGCCGTAATGATATGAAGGCGGGAATTAAACGAATTTTAGATTATTCGTATGGGTGTTGCTTTGTGTTATGGATCACCACCAAAAATTGATCTAATAAAAATCCTTGCGGATTTTAGGTTAAAAATAGATATGGTCCAAATATCCTCAATGAATGATTGGTTAATTTCAATTTACTAATTTTACAGGCCAATGACTTAATCAATTTTTTAGGTATGCATTTCAGATTGACCCATATTTTCATTTTTATTTTTGTTCTGGTTTCAGGTCAGTCCGGCCATGCACTGATTAAAAACATCGGAATACCTTTCACAAGAAATTATTCCATTTCTACCCTGCAGGCCGGCTCGCAAACCTGGATGATCGACATCAGCCCCAATGGCCTGGCATATTTTGCCAATAATGATGGAGTGGTTGAGTTTGACGGTTTGAGCTGGCGAAAATATCCGATGCCTAACAGAACTGTCGTAAGAAGCGTTAAAGCCACATCTGATGGCCGCATCTATGCCGGGGCTTTCAACCAGTTTGGCTATTTTTTTCCGGATAATCAAGGGGAATTGAAATTTCATGCCCTGCATGATTTAATGCCTGAACAAGAACGAAATTTTGAAGATGTCTGGCGGATTTATGAAATGCCTCAGGGGATTGTTTTTCAGACCTTCCAGCAATTGATGATTTATAAGGATGGGCAAATCCAAACCATCGACCTGCCCGGAAAATTCCATTTTTCGTTCCTTGTAAATGGTGAATTATACATCAACGATCAGGATGAAGGCCTTTTTCGGCTTGCAGGTGAACGCCTCATTAAAGTTCACGGCACTGATTATTTAAAAGGTAAGCTCATTTGGTCAATCCTGCCAAAGGGAAATAATCTACTCATCGCCACAGCGAGTGAAGGTATTTTTGAGTTCGACGGCCTGGATCTTAAAGCATGGGAAAACCCGGCATCAGAATTCCTGACGAAAAACCAGGTGTATTGTGGGGCCAATTTTGATGAAACCACTTATCTTTTCGGGACCATTCAGGATGGGTTGCTCGTTTGCGATACAGCCGGAAAAATTCTGCAAAAAGTTGGCATAGAAAGCGGATTGCAGAATAGTACCGTGCTGAGCATAAAAGTGGATCAGTACCGAAACCTCTGGCTTGGGCTCGACAATGGTATCGACTATGTGGAGACCAATTCACCACTCAGCTATTTTTCTTCGTTTAACGGGCTTAGCGCCGGATATGCTGCCATCCTGCATAAAGGTATTTTATATCTTGGTACAAACCGGGGGTTGTTTTATGCCAACTGGGAAGCGCTTGATAACGGGTTTGCAAATCAAAGGTTTCAGCTTGTCCCCGGCACGCAGGGTCAGGTTTGGGAGCTGAAAAATATTGATGGCACATTATTCTGTGGCCATAACTCGGGAGTTTTTACAATTGATGGTGCAAAGGCGGCCAGGGTATCAGATGTGCAGGGCGGATGGACGTTTACCCGGCCTGAAAACAATCCGGATGTATTGATTTGCGGAACCTACACCAACCTTGTAAAATTTGAAAAAAGGAATAACAAATGGCAAAAAGGTAAAGTAATTCCGGGATTTAAGGAGTCTTCAAGATCACTGGCCAATGCAGGAAACAATGCCATGTGGATGGCCCACGGATATAAAGGGGTATTTAAAGTTCAGTTTGATCCGAATTACGACAGCGTAACAGAAGTCCGGTTTTACAATGAGAATTCAGGATTTAAATCCAATAAGAATATTAATGTTTGTGAGGTTGCCGGCCAACCCATATTTACAACCACTGATTATGGTCTCTATTCCTATGATCCAAAAAGCGACAGTTTTTTCCCCGATGAAAACCTCAACAGCACTTTTCCCGGTAAGAATATCAGTTTACTCAAAGAGGATGCAGATGACAATGTGTGGTATTTTACGGTGGATGAGGCAGGGGTTTTCAGGCTGCAGGAGGATGGTAGCTATGCGCGTGTTGATGTGCCTTTTCGGGAACTGAAAGGCTTCTTTGTTAAAGGATTTCAATTTGTTTACCCGATGGATGAAGATCATGTGTTTTTTGGTGTTCAGAATGGGTTTGTCCATTACACCCCTGAATATCCTAAGGATTATCAACAGGAGTTTTCATCTTTCATTCGCAGGGTAGATCTCCACGGAGCTGATTCCGCATTAATGAAAGGATATCTGAGTAAACCTCAGCAAATTCCTGCGATACCTTTTAAATTTAATCAAATCAGGTTTGAATTTTCGGCCAATGATTTTGAGAATCCCGGTCAGATGATGTTTTCGACCCAGCTTCAGGGTTTTGATGAGGAGTGGCAGGACTGGACTAACAGGGCGATGCGTGAGTTTACAAATCTCAGACACGGAAGATATCTGTTTAAAGTTAAGGCCAGAAACCTGTTTGGCACCCAAAGTAATACCTCAGAATATGCATTTGTGATTGATCCGCCATGGTACCTGAGTTGGGAAGGTTATGTTTTGTATTTTCTGGCTTTTATGGGAGTTGTTTTTCTGATGGGTAAGTACGTGCGGATGCGCATGGAGAAATCCAAGCAATTGGAGGAGGAACGTCAGAAGCGTTTGTTCAGGGACCGTGAAAAGCAACTGCAAACAGAGGCGCTCGAAGCGGAGAAGGAGGTAATCAGGCTGAAAAACGAAAATCTACGGGCCGAAATGAAACAGAAGGATAAGGAACTGGCCAACAGTACTATGCAAATGATTCAGAAGAGTAAGTCGCTGAGCGCAATCAAGAGGGATCTGAATAAATTATCAAAAGAGATCAACGACGATCTCATTACCAATTACATCAATTCGATGATCAGAAAGATTAACCGTGAGATGGATACGGAGCAGCAGTGGGAGGTTTTTGAGAAGCATTTTGAAAGTGTACACGAAGAGTTCCTGAAACGACTTAAAGAAAAATACCCCGACCTTACGCCGCGCGAGATGAAGCTTTGTGCTTACCTGCGATTGAATATTTCCAGCAAGGAAATCGCCACACTGATGAATATTTCCACCAGGGGCGTTGAGATCAGCCGCTATCGCCTGCGTAAAAAACTCAACCTCGAACACGATACCAACCTCACCGAGTTCATCATGGGGTTTTAACATTTTACCTAACCACAGAGGCACAGCGGAGTTTAAAATTTTACAACCCTGCGATGTTTCACTGCTGTGCATGATTTGCCATTGGCATGTTTCCTTAGGTATCCCCTGAAGTTATGGAAGAAGGCCGGAAGCCCCTGAATTTTTCAACCCCTAAACTTTTAGATTCAAGCGACAATACAGGTTTGGCTTTGCTCCCGGTGCATTCCTATTCCAAAATCAACTTCCTGTACACCTGCCCATCTCTGCTTTGAATGCGGATTATGTAAACCCCCGGCTGCTGTCCGGCAAGGCTAAAGCGGTTGCCCTGGTCTGTGTTGATTATTTCACGCCTGATTACCTGGCTCTGCATGTTAAATATTTCAACCTGTGCATCCTTTGAAATTCCAACAATTGTAAAGCTTCCTTTGGTTGGGTTTGGATGCAAATCAATGTCATTTGGGGATAAGCCAGTTGCTCCAAAACCGCCTGTAGTTTTAAAGCCGTTGATGACAGAAACTCCGTTTTCCTCGAACAAGCCGTTGGCGCCGGACGTGGATGCATCAAATTCAGTTAAAAGTTCAAGCTCTTCACCGGTAGCAGTTTTGTAAAGTTTAAAGCTGAACCGCTCGCCGGTTTCAAAACCCTGAAGCTGTGTGCCAAAATTGTCCGCTCCAAAAGCAATCATAGCACGCTGATTTTTCTGTGTATCGATGCGGATTTGTCCGGCGCAGATGCCATCGGTCGTAAATACGCCAATGTAGTCTCCGGGTTCAAGATTAATCATGGCATTCTCCGGGATGCCGATCACGTGATTGCCTGCTGTTTGTTGTACCGGATTCCATGCCGGATTCTGTGGAAACGCAAACTTAGGTGCAGGCGCTGTGCTTTTTTGGCAATCCTCAAAAGTAACAGCATCTGCACTGGTCATCGAAACATAATAGGCCTCTCCCGGATTTAATGTACCCAGGTTGTTAATGCCCATAGCCGGCCAGTAAACGCCGTAGCCGGCCACTTCTTTTACAATTTGAAGATCAGCTTCTATGGGTTCAAACAAAGTTTCTACATCCGCTTGACAGGATGATATCACCGGGATCAGGTTCCAGCCTTCAGCAAGTTGCAGGGTTTTATTTCCGTCCGCAAGTCCATTGATATCCAGGCTGACTTTCGTGTTTGTTTTTACTTTGTAAGCCGAATGTTGTTCCCAGTTGCCGATGGTATTGATGTTATAGGCCGGATAGAACATTTCATCTTCTGTAAGTACAATCTCAAGTTCATTCAGTATGCTTCCAAAAATGGGTTCTATGTCGCTATTTTCAGGCATTATATAGCTTGACAGCCCTGACCAGCCGGCAGGCAATTTTATGGTATGTGTTTCCCCGGCTGCAACACCGCCTTCCCAGTAAATATCATCCACAGCAAATTCGCAGGAAGTGCCATTAACTTCCAGAATCACAAATTCATAACTTAACATCCGTAAATCGATCAACGCGCCACGGATATCCTCCACAGGAATTGCAGCCTGCCCCCAGTCACCGTTTCTTTCCAGGCCATAAGTGGTTTGGTTGGCCGGGAATTCCACATAATTCTGATTTCCCCAGGCATCAATGATGCCAATCTGAAAACTCACATAGGCAGGGATTTTAATCCTGAATTTCAGGAAACCATCACCAAAATTGAAAAGGTTCACCGGCTGCACCGACATTATCCCGGCACCAAACCAGCCCAGGCCATTGGTAACAAAGGACAAACCATTTTCTCCCTCGAAAGGTGGAATTGAGCCTTCAGACAATGTGCCTTCCCAAACATAAATTTCAGCGTCCATTCCTTCTGTAAATAAACCATTATCCACAATCGTTTCATCCGTAAAAACCCCAAATGTTCCTGATTGAAAATCAGGTGGGCCAACCTGTACCTCGCCTTTACCGTTCCATTCATAAACTTTTATGTAATCCAGGTACATCTCAGCCGGGAAAGGCATTGAAACCGGAAGTCCGCTGCCCGGATTGCCGAGATTGTATGCATCGGTAAAAGCACCACCAATGGCAAAGTTGGCAATCAGGTAAAAGGGTTCCTGAAACTCTGCCGAATTGCTGTCGAAATAAAAAGGCTCGGTATAAAGATCATATTCAACGCCCTGGTCTTCAACGGTAAAGCGCAGGCTTTCTTCGTCCCAGTATGTGCGATAAATTAAAAAGCGATCGGTCAGAGGTGGATTATAATTGTAATAAGGCCTGCAAAACTCATCATCCGGGTCCCAGGAAAGACTTGCTGCGCCTGATGGATTTTCGGGCGTGATGGCATCTTCGGAATAGAAAATAGCATTTGCCCCAATCATCTGATTTACGGTAGAATTGTCCTGCCCGTTACCGCCATTGTGCTCATCGTGCAAATCCCTGAATGCTTTGGTATATCCCATTTCCATCATATCTATTTCGCCACACCTTGGCCAGGCGTAATTGGAGGTTCCCAGCAACCATACAGCAGGCCATCCACCTAAATCAAGATCGGGAATTTTTACACGGGTTTCGATCATTCCATATTTTACAGAAACCTTTGATTTGGTGTTAAGCCTTGCTGAAGTATAATATAATGGATTCCCCCATTGGTCAACAATACCCGGGCCTGACTCTTCTTTGGCGGTAATCTTAAGGGCCTGGCTTCCGGGTTCGCCGGGAATTTCGGCAATCTCAGCATTTTCAGCCTTATAAAATTCAAGCTCTCCGTTGCCCCAGCCCCAGGCTCCATTTCCGGTTTCAATTATCCAGTTGTCAAGGTTTTCAAACTGCTCTTCCCAGATCAGGTTTCCGATCTGTGTAAATCCCTGAATCGAAATCGAAAGCAGAAAAAGTATTGTTGTTGCTGCGCGTAATAATAAGGTAAGATGATTCTTCATAGTTGCTGATAATTAAATTTTGAATTTAAAAATTCCTGTAAAAATCGTTATTGAAATTTCGAAATCCAAATAATCTCCCCATTAATAATTACATAAATTTGACAGACTAACTACATCAAATGTACATCATGCCCGGATAGGTGTATGGTAATGATTTGCATTAAAAGCTTTAAAATCAATATAATATAATATTTTTTGAGGTTTGCCAAAACAATTTTAATCCGTTAAATACCTGTCTCAATAATTTCATGATTTATTGATCAGCTACATCATGATTAACTTTACGTACTTAGAATTTGATAAAAATGAAAAGGTTTTATTCTGTTTTATTCAGCTTTTTATTTTGCCGCTATTTTATCTGCCCTGTTAACTGAACGCAGATGCACCTGTCAAAATCCGGATTGATGATGCGGTTACGCGAATTCTGGAAGTGAAAATGTCAGACTTGTGAAGCAATAAACTGGCTTTTAATTTTACCCGTTTTACATTCAAATCCGTCTCTATCAATTTTACAGATTTATATTTTGGATGCCAGTTTCATTTTTTTATTGATATTTTCATCTTTCCTGATGATGCATCTACAATTTTTCTTGTGAAATTATAAAACATACAAATATTTATTTTTAAGGTGTACAAAATCAAAATATTACAATTAGTATGATGTAATAAAGATGTAGTTAATAATTCGGCATGCTGAGTTTTTGAGCATATCAATTATTTGTATCACAGGTTTTCTCATGTTTATTTCGTAGTCTCAAAAATCATCAACACATTTCCAAAACTAAATTTTTAAATGATGAGAAAACTTACTTTAATGATGATTGCAATGCTGGTGTACGGCCTGTCTGCCTTTGCGCAGAGTGGCACTGTATCCGGTGTTGTGATTTCGGCGGATGACGGTTTGGGCATCCCCGGTGTGACGGTGCTTGTTAAGGGCACCTTTAATGGTACCACTACCGACATCGATGGTAATTACACTTTGCAAAATGTTCCAATGGACTCTACGCTTGTGTTTTCATTTATCGGAATGAGTTCGCAAGAGGTCAAGTACACAGGACAGGCATCCATTGATGTAACCTTAGAGTCTGAATCCACCGCTCTGGAAGAAGTGGTGGTGATTGGTTACGGTGTGCAAAAGAAAAAGGATGTTACCGGCTCTGTTTCAACAGTTGGTTCCAAAACAATCGACAAACTGAAACCTGTAAAGGTGGAAGAAGCGCTTCAGGGTACGGTGACAGGTGTTAACGTAACTTCGCAATCAGGTGCTCCCGGTGCCGGGCTCGACATCAGGATTCGTGGTATTTCTACCAACGGTGATGCTGCGCCTGTAGTAATCATCGATGGTTATCAGGGTGATTTAAGTACCCTGAACCCGAACGACATCGAAACCATTACGGTTTTGAAAGATGCCCAGGCTGCTATCTACGGTACGGTAGGTGCTAACGGTATTATCCTTGTTACCACCAAAAGCGGTAAGCGTGATATGCCTACCACTGTTAATATCAACAGTTCAGCAGGTGTGCAGCAAACCACGCGTAAACTTCCTGTGTTAAATGCTTCTGAGTACGCAGTAATTCTAAACGAAAGTTATGCTGCCAATGGCCAGGACCTCCCATATCCTGATGTTTCAGGTCTGGGTGAAGGTACCAACTGGCAAAATGAACTTTTCCAAACAGCCCCGATATTCGATAATGATGTCAGGGTAGCTGGTGGGTCAAGTAACATGAATTACTCCATCAGTGCCTCCGACCTCCGTCAGGAAGGTATTGTGGGGGGCGACAAGTCTGGCTACAACAGGAATACCGCAAGGATTGCCCTGGGAGCTGATTTAACAGAGTGGTTAAAAGTAAATACCACCCTCACCTACACCCATATCGATCGTAAAACATTTAACGACTTCGGTTTGGGTTCCGTGCTTTTCAACGCGCTGAATATGCCATCAACCTATCCGATCTTCAACCCGGATGGTACCTACTTCAGAGCTCCTGCCGATGTGGGTATCGAGGTTGCAAACCCGCTCCAGCAGCTGGATAACACCTTTAATGAATATGATCTTGACAAGTGGAATGGAAATGTTGGCCTTACAGCAAGTTTTGCCCAGCATTTCACAGCAACGGCACGAGTTGGTTTTAACACTACCAATGATAAATCAAAATCATTTTCCAGGATAGAGGATTATGGCCCCGGAAAAGTATTCAACATCACGCGTAGTAGTGTTTTTCAGAATCGCAACAACTATAATGATTACACATTTGATGCTTTTGTAACCTACGACAATACTGTTGCTGAAGATCATCATATTGTAGGTACTGTTGGTACAACAATTTACAAAACCTGGGGTGATGGTTTGAATGCTACTGGCTGGGACGTTCCAAACAACTCGTGGGAATTTGCAGACATAAGCCTTGCAAATGGTTTGGTTGAGTCGAAGACAACAGGGTCTTATGTATTTGATCAGCGCAGGCTGTCATACTTTGCTCGTGGGCAGTATGATTACAAGGGAAAATATTTGGCTTCTGTAATGATCCGTCGGGATGCGTCAACAAAATTTGGCCCTGATAATGCAGTTGCTTACTTCCCATCAGCAACGGTTGGTTGGATTATTTCCGATGAGGCATTTATGGACCAATTCAGAAAAATGAATTTATTGAAACTCAGGTTAAGCTATGGTATTCTCGGTTCGGATAAAATTGGCGACTACATGTACATTTCAACGCTCAGTGGTGAGGCACAATATGTTTTAAATGGCGGGATCGTGAATGGACGTGCTATCGGACCACTGGCAAATCCAAGCATTAAATGGGAAGAATCAAAGCAGTTTGGCGTTGGTGTTGACATGAATTTCCTGATGGATAGAATTCAAATTACAGCTGACTACTTCAATAAAGAAACGGCCAATCTGCTTATCAGCAACATTCCGGTTTCAGGTATTTTCGGAACATCTGCTCCGGGTGCTGCACCTCCAACAGCTAACGCAGGTACAGTACGCAACAGTGGTTTCGAATTTTCAATCGGTTATCGTGGCATGTTTGGAAATGATTTTAGCTACCAGGTTAATTATAACCTCACCGCCCTCAAAAACGAAGTAACGGAAGTTAATAACGGAACCGGATTTGTTGAAGGCGGTAGCTTCGGCGTTGGCCAACCACTGCCGGCACGTATGGAAGTTGGTTTCCCCATTGGTTATTTCTACGGATATCAGACCGATGGAATCTTCCAGACCCAGGCAGATGTTGATAGACATCCTTCGCAGGCTGCTCTCGGAGCCGAAGCCCAGCCCGGTGATATCCGCTATGT
>JAGYLT010000077.1 GCA_018400545.1 Bacteroidales bacterium | reverse complement strand
TCCTGATGAAAAAGGTTTGCAAAGATACAGCCAATTTTGAAACCACCAAACTTTTTTTTAAAAAAATTTTAGTTTCGTTTTATTGGCCGAAACTCCTAAAACCCAGTAATAACATGGTTTTTAGAACCTCTTTCTTTCTCAGAATGTAAATGAACTTGTTTCTAAAGCGGGTGCAAAGATACGATCATTTATTTGTAACAAACAAGCTTTTTTTGAAAATAATTAGAAATAATTTACTGTATGCTGAATATCAGTAATTTATAAGCCTCAAAAAAACTTTGGGAACAACTGTTTCTGCCTGATGTATTTTAAAATGACTCACCTTTATCAAGGATCATTTTTTCACGCATCTTAATACGATGCACTTGATAAAGTGGCAGCTTTATGAAAAGGACAAAAAAAGGAGACGCTTTCCGTTGCCCCTCCTTTTAAGTTATGTATCAGTATGTTTTATTTCGGTGTATTACACCTATAATAATAAGGCTTCATTTATTACTTGCTTTTCGCCGGAATATGCTCCAGGATATCGAGCGTCCATTTCCAGAATTTTTCCACCGATTTGATGTGAATTTTCTCATCCGGCGAATGGACACCAACCAGTTCAGGACCATAGGAAATCATATCCATTTTAGGGTACTTTTCACCAATTAGCCCACATTCGAGGCCTGCGTGAACCGCAAGTACTTTGGGCTCCTCGTTGAATAACTTTTTGTAGGAGTTGGCCGAAACATCCAGGATTTCCGAGTCAGGATTTGGGTTCCATCCGGGATAGCCGTCGGTATGTTCAGCTTCGGCTCCGGCCAGTTTAAAGGTGGCAGCAACCATATTTACCACATCATCCAGAGCGCTGTCAACCGAGCTCCGCTGGCTGGTTGTAAACAGGAAATAATCCTCCTCGGTTTTTACAGCAGCGAGGTTGGTGGAGGTTTCCACGAAGTTCGGGATATCCCGTGACATTTCGATAACCCCGTGTGGACAGGCATAAATGAGGTTGATCAGTTTTTTCTGCGATTGCTGATCGATTACAAAATAAGGCTGATCCACTTCAAATGTGCTCACCTGAAGGTCGGGTTCGGTGGTTTTAAGTTCTTTCTTGATTGTTTTGTTAAACCTCTCGATGAGCCTCACAAACTTATCCCTGATGGCCTGATTGATCAGCACTACCGATTCAGCCTCCCGTGCGATGGCGTTCCTTAAGTTGCCGCCGTTAAAGTTGTGCAGCCGAACACCATATGTATGGGTTGCCATGTGCAAAACACGATTCAGGATTTTGTTGGCATTACCCAGGCCTTTGTTGATGTCATCGCCGGAATGGCCGCCTTTCAATCCTCTGACCACGATTTTATAAGGAACAGTGTAATCAGGCACGAGTTCTTTGGTGAAAAACAGTTTACCTGTGGTATCGCGCCCACCAGCACATCCGATAAAAATCTGGCCGTCATCTTCAGAATCAAGATTGAGCAGGATTTCAGATTTCAAAAAACCGGGCTTCAGGCCGAAGGCTCCTGTCAATCCGGTTTCTTCATCCACGGTAAACAGGCATTCAATTTCACCATGCTTCAGTTTATTAGATGCCAGAACGGCCAGCGACGCAGCAATCCCAATTCCGTCATCGGCGCCAAGTGTTGTTCCATCGGCGGTAAGCCATTCACCCTCCACCCTGGTTTGAATGGCATCTTTGTCGAAATCAAAATCCTTATCCTTGTTTTTCTCGCATACCATATCCATATGGCTCTGAAGACAAACCACTTTACGATCTTCGAAACCTTTCACAGCGGGTTTTCTGATGAGCACGTTTCCGGTTTCGTCTTTTTCGCAATGCAGTTTATGCTTTTTCGCAAATTCCTCCAGATAAGCAGCAATTTTTTGCTCCTTCCTGGATGGCCTTGGTATTTTGGTGATTTCGATAAAATATTTCCAGACTTCCTTTGGTTCAAGATCAGTAATTTTAGTGGTCATGATTTGTATATTGTTAATTTGATCACAAAAGTAAAATTTTTCGTTGTTCCCCAAATTGCTACTGCATCCGAACCCCCAAAGAATTTTCCCGGCTCATAAACGTTTCAAACATTGAAAACCGCTCCATGACCTGCTCAACAATAGCCCCAGGTAATAAAAAGGATACATTATGAAATTGCATCAGAATAATTCATCCGATCAGGTGTTTTGTATTTTTGCAGGTTTTTAAAGGCGTACATAAAATCGATTATGCAGAAAATCCTATCGATAATTATCATATCCATTCTTAGTGGCATTCCATTGCTGGCAGTTCAGGTTCCTGACAGCCCGGCTCGTTTTCCTGTGCAGGATACCTTACCGGATTCCACGGCAGTGCTTACTCCTGATGCGGCATCGGGAATTATAAGCCGGATTGTGAATAACGAGGAATTGTGGAAAACCAGCAATGACAAATTAAAGCGATCTCTGGATCAACTGTTGCAACAATATCGCAACCCACTCGACAGCACCCGGAATTTGCTTGGCACGTATGATTTTGATGCGCTTTCCTATGATACTATGCTGGTTTCGAGGAGCGACACGATCCCGCTGCGATGGCTCAACGATACCCTGTTTTTTGTGGATACTGTCCAGCTTGATCAATCGCCGGTTATGAAACATAAGACCGTGTTGATGAACGCAATTGAGCCGGACAGCGCGATGCTTAAGTTGATGGACAGCATACCTGAATTGTCGGTGTGGATTGATTCGTTAGTCCGGGAAAGAGACACGATTACCGAAGAAAGCATCGACTTTGATTACCTTAATTCCAGGAACATACAACTGATTCGAATAACAAACGGCGAAACTGTTCCACCATTGGTTACATCAGGACAAAGCAAATATGCTGAATTTTCCAGGGATTCTACACAATTAATCTTTACAACATTTGAACTTGAACTTATTGGGGCCCCGGATTCGCCGTTTCACAAATTGCCGGATGGCGAACTGAGTGATTCGCTGCAGTGGGCTGTCCAAACGCTTATGGATTATACCTGGGAACGTGATTCGGTGCAAATATTCCTGAAAAGCGGACAGGAAAAGAAAACGCCATTTTGGCTAACCTCCGGCAAATCTGATCTTTTCAGATACTGGCTTAGAAATTCAGCAAATGATTCGATCACCGTGTGGCTTGGCAACCCAACGAAATATAGTCTTTCGATGACGTTGGAAGAGCGCGTTCATGTTGAGCGCATGGGAATTATTCCGGCCGACGACATCTCCTTCACAACCACCCTACCGGATTTTTCGCCAGCTCCGATCAGGCCGCTGAAGGCAATACCCGTTTTTTGGACCTACGGGTTTAAAGGGTCGTTTTCCATAAATCAGAATTACGTTACCTACTGGGCACAGGGAGCTGAAAGCTCATTTGCCGGACTGATCGATCTGAACGGAACTGCCAAATACACCAACAAGGCTAATAAAACCGAATGGATAAACAGCGGGCGATTTCGGTTTGGATCTATAAACACCAAGGAAAACGGGTTTAGGGTGAATACTGATATTCTGGAGTTGAATTCGCAGTTCAACAAAATCATAGCCAATAAACTGGATTTTAGTTCGGTGTTTTACTTCAAAACCCAAATTGCAAAAGGATACAACTACCCAAACGACTCAGTTGCCATTTCCAAGTTTTTAAATCCGGGTACTTTCACCATTGGTTTTGGTGCGGAATACAAAGCCTTTGAAAATACACTGATCAACTTTTCGCCGATATCCTATAAAAATACATTTGTACTGGACACGGCTGAAATAGACCAGACGGCGCATGGTGTAGAAGAAAACAGAAAAGCAAGACAGGAGCTCGGGGGGCAGTTGGTTGTTAAAAACGACCTTACCCTTTTTGAAGATTTAAAAGTATCGAACACGCTGAGGTTGTTTTCCAATTATGCCGATAAACCCCAGAATGTGGACGTGGATTGGGAGATGACCATGGAACAGAGAATTTCGTGGATATTCTCAGTAAAGCTCAACATCCATTTAATTTATGATGACGATATTTTATTTACGGTTGACCTTCCGGAGGGCGGCGAGAAAAAATCTCCCCGGACGCAGTTTAACCAATTTCTCGGCTTATCAATTTCATTAAATCTTTAATTAAACATAGCCCTTCCCAGGTTTCATTCATTGAACAGATATCCGGTTATTCAATATGAATCAGCAAACCCCGTGTTTTATCCGGTTTACCAAGTTCATTGTACAGCCTGCTGAGCCGTTGAATTACCCATGCATCCTGCGGCTTTCTTGCAACGGCATCATCCAGCCATACCAGCGCCGATTGAAAAGCCGCTTCCGACTTTGCGCGTTCTCTTTTTACAGCCTGATTGTTGGTTAGCCGGAGCGTATTTTCCTCATAGCTTACACCTATATTATAATAGCACGTTGCAATATTGCTGTAAACCATCAGTGCATCCGGATTAAAATTAACCGCCTCCTGATAGGCATCAATTGCATCACGATATCTGCCTTCCATCTGGTAGATGAGCCCTTTATTGTAGTGATAATTAGCATTTACCGGATTCTCAGCAATTCCACGGTCGATCACCGCAATGGCCTCAGCTGTTTTGGATTGTTGATACAGCAATTCAGCGAGTAAGAGCACCAGGTTTTCATGATCCCGAAAACGTTTAATACCTTCAAAAAGCGCATTTTCGGCAGCCGTTGTATCACCAAGGGCAAGATATGTTCGGAAAAGCAGATGCGTGGCATTTTCGGAGTATCTGAACTGGTGAAGCTTTTCAAGGTGCGGCCTGGCCTTTTTCCAGTTTTTATCCCGGTAAGCAGCTAATGCGGTATTGTAAATCAGCATGGTATCGCGGGTTAGCGATAAAAACGGCAATTGCTCAATACGCATGGCCTGTTCGAACGCCCTGACCGCCTCCCGGTATTCCTCACCATTCAAATGCTTCATCCCCAACTGCTGAAAATCGTTTGCCAGCAAAACATATTTGGGGGCCAGTTGCCGTTCCATTTTCTCCCTGGCATCAATCACCCTTGCTTTTTCGTAAGATTCCCAGGCCACATAAAGCTGATCGGGATAGAGTTGATACAATTTTGGATCGCTGGTTTGCATCCCTGCTGTGTAGGCCGTTTGGCAAAGGTAACCCCTGGCATACCAGGTGCTGGCCCATTGCGATGACTCCTCCCCTCCCACCAATTCTTCAGTTACCGTTTTGGCATCCTCATATTTTCCGCTTTCGATAAGGTGATACAGAGAAATAATCCTGCTTTTTTGAAAGGGTGACAAAACTGAACATCCGTAAAACAGAAAAATTAGAATGAGAAACCTCTTCATCGATATATCATATTAAATGAATGTATCCTTACGATCAAAGATAATCATTGAAATCGGAATTTATTGCCTGACCGGGATTGAATAATTATTTCAACTTTTTCACCTTCTGATCCAATTCGGACCATTCCTGAAAAACCCTTGAATTGACACCCACTGAATTGAGCGATAAATCATATCAATCTTCCCGAATATCCGGTTCAAAAAAATAAAATCCACAAACAATTCCTTTGATAATCCTGCTTCGGCAACTAAAATGTTATTTTTGTGAATCACTACTTGCCATTGATGCGATGAGATACAAAAACTTTCTGCCGGTAATCCTTTTGTTTTGCTCTCCTGTGCTATGGGCGCAATCGCCCGAGCGGCCGCGGAAAGAAATACCGCTCATCACCAATGTGATAGCTACCATCGATAAGGCCGAAGGCTGGATGCTGCAAAACAACGGAGAATGGATTAACGCCAAAAACAAAATCCCATTTAAAAATTATGCTGCCAATAAACGCAAATCCGGAAAATACGGATTAGGCCTGGAAAATTTCGATCATGTCGATCTCAGGGCCATCACCATCAACAATACCATTTATTCTATCCTGCTCATTTACGCGCAGGCTGGAGCCTTTGAATTTCCGGTACTCGAAGAAAAATGGGGCCAGTACAACACCCTGACGTACTATGTATTTAAAGAGTCAAAATGGAGCCGGATTCTACCGGATTCGGTGATCTTTAACCGGCCATATGCCGTTAATACAGAACTTGTGGTGCACGGAGAAATCGACAACTTCAGTGAAGAATCTTATCTTTTTGAGATCGAAAATAAAGCGCGCCAGGCTATTTATCAGCAGACCGAAAGCAATTCAAACCTAATCTTCGCCGCTTATCCGGTACAAATCAGGGATGAAAAATTTTTCCGTTTCAAACTCTATGAAACCATTAACAAACGGGAAATCTATATCAAATACCTGCTGCCACACAATCGCGACAAGCTGTTCAAAACATTTTACTATGAATTGGACTTTGATGATTTTACAGATTTTGTGGAAAACATTAGACTGATAGATCCATCGCGCATCAATGATCCGGATTATTACCAGTACTTTTTTGGGCTGGGCAGGAAAAAGTTCGAGGAAGAAGAATACCGAAGCGCCCTGCAACTTTTCGTGAAAGCGTCGATGGTAAACCCGCCTGACTCAGCCATGATTCCTATTTTTCTATGGAAAGGCAAAGCCAAGCTGAAACTGAATTCCGCCGGAGAAGCCCTTGAAGATTTCGACAGTGTGATCAACCGTGAGCCCATGAGCATCAAAACCAAAACTGACTGGGCTGGCTGCACATTATGAAAGGGGAAACGCCTACTTTGCCATGCAATAAATACCCTAAAGCCTGCGAGGACTGGAACTTTGCCCTGCAAAATGGCATTGGCGAAGCCTATGAAAAAATTAAGAAAAACTGCGACCGCCGGTCCGGCGGCATGATGCGCCCCATCAACATCGAAAAATCAGAGAAGTATTTCGATCGGGCGCTGAAAAAATACAATCAGAAAAAATATCTGAAAGCCCTCCACCGGTTTGAAAAGTCGTGGCAATTCAACTACCTGACCAAAGATTTCAGACTACCATATTATATTGCCATGTGCAGATATCAGCTTGGAGATTATGTGCGTTCGATTGATGAATTTGACCAGGCAGCAACGCTTGAACCGGAATCCTATGCGCCGGATTTCGACATGTGGACGGATGTGTTCGTAATGCGTGGAAAGGCCTGGAATGCGATTGGATATCCCGAAAATGCTTGTGCAGACTGGTATCATGCAAAGGAACTGGGAAACATCGATGGCGAATCTTTGCTGGTGATTCATTGTGAAGATTTTGAACCTGCGGATGAAAAAGAACCCGATGCCGGCACAATCTCCCTCGAAGCCGCGAGGAAACTTGCAGATGATGGCAATTTTGAAAAAGCACTGGAATACCTGGAACAAATAGTACCCCCCGGGCAGGATGAAAAACGATTTTCATATTATAGCTATCGCGGCACCGCAAAACACCAAACCGGAGATTTCACGGGAGCCATTGCCGATTTCACGAAAGCCATTGATGCTGCAGGACAAAATCAATCTGCTGTTGGGCAAATAACCAAAACATATTTCAACCGCGGCGTATCAAAATTTCAATCGGGTGATAAAAACGGCGCCTGCACCGACTGGCAAAAAGCACTGGATCTTGGACTGAAAGATTTGGACGCACTGGAATATGTACACACCCATTGCAAAAATTAACCTGTTCTCAATCTAATAATTAACCGGATATTTTTTAATATGACTGATAAAAACCGGATACTGCTCAGCCATGGAAGTGGCGGAAAACTATCGCATGAATTGATTTCCAAGCTGTTTGTGAAGTATTTCAGTAACACACTGCTGGATGCACAAACCGATTCGGCAGTTATTCATTCCCCTGAGGGAGAACTGGCATTCACTACCGATTCTTATGTGGTTGATCCCATTTTTTTCCCGGGTGGAAACATTGGTAAACTTGCTGTTTGCGGAACCGTTAATGATCTGGCAGTTTCAGGTGCAACGCCAAAATACCTGAGTTGCGGGTTTATCATCGAAGAAGGGCTTCATCTCGACGATCTTGAAAAAGTGGTGAAGGCCATGGCTGAGGAAGCACTAAAAGCTAATGTGAAAATTGTTACCGGCGACACCAAAGTTGTGAACCGGGGTAAATGCGATAAAATATTCATCAACACCTCGGGGATCGGTTTGCTTGAAAAAGCCAAACGGCACATCAGCTTTGGTGATGGCATCAGGCCCGGCGACAAAATCATCATCAACGGCAGTATTGGCGATCACGGGATTGCAATTCTTGCTGCAAGGGAATCGTTGAATTTCCAGTCCGAAGTGCAATCGGATTGCGCATCGCTCAATGGATTAATCAGCAAAATCAACTGCCAGCCCGACCATATCAGATTTATGCGCGATGCGACCCGGGGAGGTATTGCCACAGTACTGGTTGAACTGGCCGAAAATAAAAACCTGGGAATTATAGTGGATGAAGAAAAAATCCCGGTTAATGAGGTCGTGAACGGAGCCTGCGAAGTATTCGGGTTTGACCCGCTCTATCTGGCCAACGAAGGAAAGATGGTGATGGTAGTTGAGGGCTCCGTGGCCGATGATGTGGTGGAAGCATTAAAAAAGCATCCCCTCGGCAAACAGGCTTCCATCATCGGTGAAATTGTTGACGACCATCCAAAAAAAGTTTTGCTGAATACCGCAATTGGTGGCCGACGAATTCTTGACATGCTTGCCGGAGAAATGCTTCCACGTATTTGCTAAGGCCTGGCGAAGTCTATCCGCTTACACCATATTCCTGGTAAAACCTGCTGATTTCTTTGTCCAGGTCCTCAAATACCACGTAATGGTTTTCACAACCGTTTCGCGAGCAGATATTCACTTTGCCACCCGCCTTGATGTTAAACCCCACCATGGGCGAATCACACATCTTGCAAAGTATATCGCGCATCAGCGATTTATTGCAGTGCGGGCAGTAAAACTTAACCTTTTCATCCTCCATGATTTCAATATTTTTTTCGTGCGACATGCAGCTGTAAACCGCACAAAGCCATAACACTCCCCGATCCCTGTCGGTTTCGATATTTAATTTTACAGCAGGCACACCGTTTATCTGATGCATGCTGTCCATGAGTGATTTGTCGCAATGGGGACACTTGACATTGAGTGCGATTCTTGACATATTTACCTCCTTGTTTTTTGATGATTAACGAATTCTAAAATTACAATAATCGGCACCCCGAAATCAAGTATTATCCGATAAATCGCACCAATTTATTTTAATTTTAAATAATAAAGGTATGTAGATATTTTAGTCCTTTAAATATGTTGTTTGAATATTTTTCAAACGAATCTGCTTCCCTGCTTGCTGTTATTTGGTCTCCACATGAAAACTCACAAATACGATTTTCAACATGAGTAGTTTCCTTGCTGTTATTTAATATATGTGTTGGCGGACTGACGGGCTTTCCGCT
>JAGYLT010000076.1 GCA_018400545.1 Bacteroidales bacterium | reverse complement strand
TCATTCCGAACGAAGTGAGGAATCAACTTTGTTTATTCAAAATTCTTTCAATTGAAGGAATGCTATCATTTAAAAAATTCCAATCCGGATTAAGCTTTTGAATAAGATTTTCTTTCTTAGATCTATTCCATTTCTTAATTTGTTTTTCCGGTTCCAAAAATTCATGACGGTAAATGCCATGTTGTATTTTGATGAAGAAAGATGTTTTCTTGTCTCGAATATTAACCGATGAAAAAAGATTTCTCTTTCCAGCACTTCGTTACACAGGATTTTTTGAATAGCCATGCTGTTTGGGTGGGGCTATGCCCCGCCCTTTATATTTTTCACAGGCTTTGCCTGTAATTCCTCCCAATTATTTACTTTAGAAAAGTTTTCGACAAAATTCGGACCCTAAACGGTTGGCAATCGTTTAAAATTTTTGGATGTTCGTCGTAGTATTTGCTAAGACATTTGTGATCGAGCAAGTATCCAAGTAAGTGCACGTTTGTCGAAGCTTCTGCTTCGATACCCTATGGCTGCAGCATTCGCTGCAAAGTTATTTTTATGGCAGCAAATGCTGCCGGAATATATTCAACGGAAGAGACCTGCCTCGCCTGCGCGATATCCAACACGGGCGGCAAGGCGGGCCTGCCTCGCCGAATGCAAAAGCCACCTCTGTCGGCAAGGCGGGCCTTCCGCCAAACTTCGTTTAATAAGTTGAATTTGAGAATGGAAAGGAACTGTCTGCTAAGGAACAGTTTTCCTGCCGGCTTTAAACCTGAGTTGCGCCAGAATCATCCCACCCAGCATCAATCCGCAACCAAACAAACCGCGTGCTGTCATTTGCTCGCTGAGCAGCAGCCAACCACCAACCACGGCAAACAACGATTCCAGGCTCAGGATGATGGAAGCCGCTGATGGGTGAGCGTGTTTTTGTCCGACCACCTGAAGGGTGTAGGCGATCCCTACTGAAAAAATCCCGCCGTACAAAATCGGAATGGCAGCATCCAGAATTCCTGACAGGATGATCTCTTCAGTAAATCCGGCCGTGGCCAAACTGAATATTGAACAGGCTGCAAACTGGATGATCGATAACCGAATGGCTTCAACCCTGCCGGAAAATTTGCCGATAACCAGGATGTGGATGGCAAAAAAGAAAGCACTCACCAAAACAAGCACATCTCCAAACGCTATCCTGAACTGTTCGTTCACACTCAGAAAATACATTCCGGTGGCTGCAATCACTGCACCTATCCAAACATTTACGCGGGTATTTTGCCGGATAAAAATCCCGAAGATGGGAACGAAGATTACATACAGCCCGGTGATGAAACCTGCTTTTCCGGCGGTTGTATAAACAATCCCAATCTGCTGAAATGTGGCTGCTACGAATAATGCTGATCCGGCAAATAACCCGGCAAGCAGGGTTTGTTTATTCCATAAATTGCCGGTGACTTTTTTGAGTGTTTTCTGATTTCTTAACCAGAGCAGGGGAAGGAGCGACAGGCTTCCCAGGGCAAAGCGAACGCCGTTAAAAGTGAACGGCCCCACGTGCTCCATGCCGGCGCGCTGCGCCACAAAGGCAAACCCCCAGATGATGGCAGTGAGCAGCAAGAGTAAGTCCGACTGAAGAGATTTCGTGTTCAATTTACCTGAATTAAAAAAACCAGGCAAAGATTGGTTTTTTATGCGGTTTACCAAGGTGCATTACGGCAAAAAACAGGGCTCTGGTAAGAAGTGAAAATAGTAAACACCAGTTTGAATGCGATTGACCTGCCTGTAGTCCATATTTTGCCTTGAATCTTCCGGGTTTATTTTATAAGTGCCCCCGCTTCCTGATCTCACAAATCATTTTTTCTTCTGGTAAAGCTTCCACCACGGAACGTTTGGGTATTGATGATGTTCCCAGTGATAACCAAAAAAATAGCAGGTCAGCAGTGCCCAAATGTGGTTTTTTTTCTGTGACCGGGATTTATGTTTTGGATCAAGGTTTTCATGCGGTAATTTGTGGGGCAGGTAGGTGCCAAAATAAAACAATTGCAGGGAACTTAAAAAAGCCGGGATAAACCAAATTAAAACAATGTTAATGCCGGGTATCCAAAACCGTAACACATTGAAGCTTATGGTAAACCCAAGAAGTTGCCAGATGTTTGTATAATGCCAGAGGAATCCCAGCCACCAAACAAAAAAATTCTGGGTTTTAACATTGTAGTCGGGGTCTTTTTCTGTGCCGGGATATTTATGATGTTCGTAATGATTTTTCCGTAAAATAGAATAAGGGAAAAAGGCATACAATAAAGAAGTAACCCAACCCAAAATTAGGTTGACTTTTCTGTTTTTGGAGATGGTGCCATGGATTGAATCATGAGAGGTAATAAACAATCCTGTGGTTAGATGAGACTGGATCAAAATATGCAGGTAAAGCCATGGATTAGTAAGGCTGACTTCTACATTGGTTAATGCCCAGATTAAGTGGCCCAACCAAAAAACAACGATCGATATGGCGATAAATACTCCCATAATTCAATAACCTTTTGGCAATCATTTGGTTCATCGGTACATCATTTTTCCATGTGGGTTTGTTGATATCAATGCAAACATATCTGCTTCATGCACGTTTCCAGTAGTTTATGATAATGCGATTTTGAATTCACACTATCTCATCTTCCTGAAAACGGCTATGTAGTTGCTACTTATATTAGAATACTTTTTTGTTCACCGTATTTTTCCATCTCTGCGATTGTTACCCTGGATCTTCGTCCATTGCTCCATTTTGTTTCGATCATACTGCCTTTGCTATTCACCTTTTCACATAGACACAGGTCAAGATCCCATTGGATGAGTTTGGGAGTTACCTCCGATTTTACCCCTTGGTTTAACCAGCATTTCTTAATGTACTTATTAAGCCACAGGCTTAAAAAACACAGGAAAATATGCGACTTGATTCTGCGCTCCCTCCAATGTCTCATCGGCCTAATTTCGATATGAGTCTTCAAGTCTCTAAAGCTCCTTTCTACTTTTATCAGGTCCTGATAGCTATCTACAACCATTTGGTCATTCATACTCTCGTCGTCAAGGTCTGTTTGTAACAAATAGTAGTGGCCTATTTTATCATGCACTACAGATGCTTTGCGGTCAAGTCTAAACATTAACTGGAACCGTTGTTGTTGTTTTATCTCAACAGACTCAACCCATATCTTCCACAAGCCGGTTTGTTCGTATTTTTCAACCACCTTCATGGCGCGGTGGTATAACTTTTTGTCATCCTTATTTTGTGGGGAATTTTGTATTTTCTTTAGCTGTTCGAATATTTTTCGCCTGTGGCGGGCAGCCTGTATCTCTTTGCGATAGCCTTTGCTTTGGTGGCGGCACAAAATATATCGACCCCCGTTATGGTTTATCGATGCGATACCTTGCTGATCGAACAGTTCTGGTTGACTGCCATGTTCAATCATTAAAAGTGCCTGTTGTGCCTGGCCGGGAAGCCCTGTAATGTAATTCAGCCCTAGTTGCTTTATCTCATCAATCGTCGGTTCTCCGCTCATTGAACGGTCGGCCACCCAAATGGCCTTTGTTGTATTATAATATGCTTTCCACTCCGAAAAAGTTTTCAGGACAGTTTTTGAATCGGCTGTCCCCCCCTTCCATATTTTTATGTCCAGAGGCATGTTATCTTGGTTAGTCACCAGACCGTAAGTAACAATAAACCGGTCATGCCTTTTTTCTTTGCTGTCTCCTCGTCCGCCCAATTCTGCTTTATTACCTGTGAAATAGCTATTACTCAAATCATATAGCAATAGCTTATCAGTGGTGGATGGTAGTTTTTCATACAAACTTTGCTTGATCAACCCAAATTTATTTTCCAACTCATCCATTGCCGCATAAACCGAGTCTTCTTTAAAACTTCGCTTGCCACCCAATAAATACATTATGCCGCTTTCACGTTGATGGCAAAACTTTACTTTACTGTTGGGATAGATCATCTGATGGATAACAAGTTCCTGCATAATAGTACTGGCCCGGCGGCTAAGGTGCTTGTCCAGTACAGCAAACATTCCACTTTGCTTTAAATGGTTAAATGCCACTGCAAGGCCTGCACCTCTGTAGATATCGCCTATTTCGAAAGCGGTCTTTTCTTTGTATAATAAGCCTTCGGTATTTAAAACCTGCCATTCTTCGGGCGTTAAGTGTTTGGCCCCTCCGTGTTCATAAATTATTTTAGCTCTTTCGGCAATTGGGAGGCCTTCGATTTTTTGAACAGTTTTTACCCTTGGCTTCTTGGTCTGAGGGTCGCGATAGCTCATTGCTAGCTTTCGGTTGCGGCTGATTGTGCCTTTGCGCTTAACGGTGCTACATTGTATAAACATATTGCAAATGTAGCAACTACTTTTGTAATAAACAAGGGCATTTCAGCTTTTTTTAGGAAGATGAGTTAAGATTTAACTCAACTCAATAACAATTAACGAATAACAATTAACATAAAAAATGGACATAGCAGCCTGGAGAGAAGAAACTTACAAAAAGATGTTTGACAGCACGGTTTTGTTTATCAACAACCTGCGCAACGGGAAAGATTCTTTTACCATCGAAGACCTGGAAGCGATGCTGCAAAGCGAGTACGACCGGCAGGGCCTGGCCTGGGATGGGCGTGGTGAGGTGGTTGAAATCAACATCGAAGCTACCATTGCCGCGCTGCAGCAGGAACTAACGAAATGGCGGAAGGAGATAAAAAACCCCTGACCCATTGCCAAGCCCTTCTGCCGGCTTGTTTCAGGCAAGCGTTGGAATCGCATCATTCCAGGCGGGAAACCATGACGCCTGCTTTCTGCAAAGTTCCTATTTATAAACACATTTATAGGCAGTTTGCTCAGCTACTTTCACTTTAAATTTCTTGTCTTTTTCTACGATAAAAGTTTCGAAAGGTTTGTAGCTTTTCCATTCGGTTTCGCCGGGCAGTTGAACCACCATTTCGCCGGAAGTTACGGTCATGTATTCCACAGTTGTGGTTCCAAATTCGTATTCCCCGGGAGCCATGATACCAACAGTTACAGGACCTTCAGTATTTTCGAAGCCCATCGACATTACCCTGCCGTTAAAATATTCGTTTACTTTAAACATGATGTTGATTTTTGGTTTTTGATTTATTGATAAATTTCAGTACAAAAGAAAAATGAAATTTCATTGTATCGAAGAAAAAAAGAGGACCACAGCCATGATCCTCTTTCCTGCAAAATTTATTTGAACTTACTGTTTCGCAACCTTTACAACTGAAATCCCATTGGTGGTTTTCACATGCAGGAAATATATGCCGGCAGGCTGGCCAGAGAGGTTAACAATTGCATCTGAACCATTAAAATCTGAATCAATCCCCAACAAACTGCCATCCATCCTGTAAACCTTAACATTTTCTATTTCCATATTTTTACCTGAAAGATAGAAAACGCCTGTGGACGGATTTGGATAAACTTCAAATGCTTCGCCAGTACCCAGACTTGTCTGATCCTCAATTCCAACAAATACCTCTGTGGAATACTGCACAAGGTATGCATGCAACCTGAAATGCGGTTCGGTGTGCGAACTGCCATTGTAGCCTGTATTCAGGTAGTTGATGTATTCAGCCAAAACAAAATCGATGTTGATGTCGCTGCCGGGCGTAAAATGCCCTTCGAGGTTATACTCCCAGGGCTGAATGTCCTGTCCGGGGCACCAGCCGGCACGCGAATACAGGTAGGTTCCGCTTTGTGGGGCACAGGTATTTTGGTCGCAATCGTCTTTCCACAGGTGCATATCAAAAGTTTCGCTTCCATCAATCCAGAAGTGGTGTGTAAACTCAGCAAACTCAGCAGCATTAAGGGTGTTGCCCTGTCCGTGGCCCGAAATGGTCATCCTGATTTTTGCAGCTTCGGTTTCCTGTGCGATGGGCAGGGTAATTTCCGGCAGATCGTAATTGATGCCGGTATCCCCGTAAACCCAGTTGTTTTCGTTCCAGAGCGGATATACCATGGTAAACGGATAGTCAGGCTCTCCCGGCACAAACTCCATTTCCATATCCACCAGCCAGCCGGAAGCACCCCAAACGCGGATGATGCTTTCGAAAACCGTTTTACCTGCAAAGAGCGGCTTAAAATCGGTAACATCCCAGGTCCAGTCGCCACAGGCCACACCATAAGGCGTGATGTAACGAAGTATTTCAAGTTCCTGTCCATCTTCCAGAATATAGAGCATGGCCGGCTGGTCCCATGGATCGCAGCCTCCAACCGGGCATAGCAAATCCACATGAATCAGGATTTGTTCATATCCGCTCATATCTTCCGGCATGTAAATGGTGTTGAAGTGTGTTTGCCCTGCCGAACTAAAATTATGCTGCTCCTGGTCAAAAAGCATGAAGTTCAGCGTTTTGGAGATAGTTGCGGTTAATTCATCGTTCTCAGGATTGCTGTCGCCTTCAAGGGTAACCCATCCTTTCACCTCCACGTCAGTCAACCCCGACAAGTCAACAGGGTCGCTGAAAGTTAAGATCACAGATGAAAAAGGAGGCAGCACCTCGTTTACAACTTCGGTAACTTCGGTTCCGCCATCAATTTGATAGCTCATGGAGAAACCGGTAATTTCTTCTGTGGAAAAATTTTTCACATCCAGTTTAATGTATTCCTCGCCACCAAATTCCTCACCTATCATGGTGGGATTGGCAATACCCAAAACACCAACATCAGCTCCCGGCGGGGTGAATCCATCCACCCATGCACCCTCATCCATATTGAGTAATGTGCCGCTATTTCCGTTTCCTGATCCGTCAGCGATGGTGGTTCCGGTACCTTCATTCATGTTCCAGTATCCCACCAAACCGGGTTCGTTTCCGGTGAGCTCTTCTGACATATGCTGCTGAATCTCACTTTCTGTGCGGGCAATATCCCAGATTCGGAGTTCATCCATTTTGCCGTTGAAAAACCGGCCCGGCCATGTGGGGTTATCGCCAAAGTTCATCACTACCCCTTCGCCCGGTGTAGCATCGCCCTGCACACCAACAGAGGCCTGCTCGATACCATTTACGTACAATTTCATTTCGGTGCCGTTGTAAACCCCCGCAATATGATACCAGGTATTCAAACCGAGAATCTGACCCGTCTGAACTGCAGTCCAGCCTTCTTCGATGGAATGGTTGAATTCTATACGGCCATTTTCGCCGACTGTAAATCCATAGCCTTTGTCGGGATCAGTACCCTGTTTGCTGATGATACATGCACCCCAGATGCTGCCTGCCCATTCGTTGGCGTTAATCCAGGCTTCCACAGTTAGTGCGGATGTCGGGTTTAACTCAGGGCTGTCGAGCACCCCGATTTTGTCGTTGGTGCCGTCAAACTGTAGGGCAAAATTTTGGGATGAGAGGTTTGAACTGATCAAAACCAGGCTAAATAACGCAATAATAAGTAGTTGCTTTTTCATAATATTTCTGTTTAAGTTACATTTTGTGAATTCTTTCTGTTTTTGTTTCATCTTGGCATATTTAAGCCCTTTCTAACTTTATTCGGTCAGCAGATTATTGTCACAAAGGTACCACGAAGGTTCTTCAATTTGATTTCCAATCTCAATAAATTTACCGTTGAATGATCATTTTATGCGTTACGGAATACCGGTCTTGTTCAAAAATTGCGAAATAAATGCCAGGCCGCAGGTTCTGGATATTTAATGTTTGGTAATTTGAAGAAACATCCGTTTTAAAGACTTCCCTGCCTGCAATATCTTTGATGGTCAGGGTTGCTTCCCGTGCATTTTTGATGAAGATTCGTTCTGATGCCGGGTTTGGCCCGATGGAAAGATTTTCAAAAACTTCTTCCTCAATTCCAATGGACATTGGGGTACTGGAATAACCTACCGAATAGTATCCATCCATGAGCAGATAATCATTAAATATCAGGTTTTCGTTAAACACCTGGTCGGCATATTTCAGGGCTGTAAAATCAGATTCCAAATCCGGACGATGCAATAAAACATAAAGATTTGCATCTGCTCCGGCAGGCAGTTGGTCACCTCCCCCACTGGCCTGCTCAAGGTTAACAAACAGATCACCTGTTACTTCGCCGCCTTTGTTCAGGTACCATTCTCTTGATAGGCGCATAAAATCATCAGGCGCACCACCGGGAATAAAATCTGTTGATGTTCCTGAGCTATCTGTTCTGGCAAAGACCATGTATTTATCAAACTCCAGTGCCTGAATATCCGTGATCACGGAAAAGCCATTTTCGGTAATGGCCTGAAAGAATTCTTCTCCGGCTTTGCCGCACCATGCAGCAGCGGGTTCCAGAAGGTCGTACATTTTTGCGTCACCAACCGGAATGTATGAATCGGCCCACCACCAGCCATCGTCATCCGGATTTTGCAAAACGCCATCATTACCAAAAGGGCCGGAATCCGGGACGATGGAATCGTAAGCGCCGTTAAAATTGTAATAGGCCACCAAACCTTCTTCATCGCCTTTCAGTTCTTTATACATGTATTCCCGGATTTGTTCCTCTGTGCGGGCAACATTCCAAACCCTGACTTCATCCAAAGCACCATAAAACTGAAATGATACTGCATCCCATGGTGCGGAACCAATTAAAAATTCAGCATCATTGGGTTCGATGGGATTGGGCGGAAACACCTGAGTTTCACCGGAAATTTCGCCATTCACATAATCTATCATTTTACCAGTGACTGCTGAATATGTAGTGACCAAATGTACAAAAGCCGAATCTTGCGGGATGGGGCCGGCACTGCCATAAGGTATCTGCTGTAAAGTCGGGTTCCAGAGTTCAGTGTAAACGTTGAGGTTTTGGAAGCCCATTACATAGCCGTTGTTGAAAGTGCTTCCGTCAGAATCGATCTTTCCGATCACCTTGCGGTTTTCGCCGAAGGTGTAAGCACGAATCCACATTTCCATGGTCAATTCCTCGCCCACGTTAAACGATTCATCATTGCCGCACAGGATATGCAACGCAGGTGTATTGATGTTCCAGAGCTCGTAGTCGATGTACCAGCACTTGCCGGCCGAGTTCTGGGCGCTGAGGCTTGCAGCCATCAGTCCCGTTATCATGAAAAGTGTAAAAAGTTTTTTCATAGGTGTGTATTGTTAATTTGTTATTTGTTATTTGGGCGATTTCAACCCCGGATTACAAATCCGGGTCAACAGTATTTGTTTTTTATTGTAGAGACGCAAAAAGCTCATTTCAGTAAATTTGTGGTTTCTTCAAAATTAAACTTTCAATTGTTTTTACGTTCATCGTAGCAAAAGCAGCAGATGCTGCGTAAATATGTAATCGAAGCGAATGCTTCGATGAACTTGCTTAAATTCATTTTTCATGTACAGCCGTGTTTGTTTTTTATTGTAGAGACGCGATTAATCATGTATCTACAATAAAA
>JAGYLT010000075.1 GCA_018400545.1 Bacteroidales bacterium | reverse complement strand
AGATATACCTCATCGATGTCGTAATCAAAAGCTACACTGCCCTGCTGTTCGGCAAACGAACGGGCCAGGTTACCGGCCAGGCTTTTTACATAGTTCGAAAACATGATGTTGGCCAGGTTCTCGTTGCGGTAAAGGTTTTCGTGAATGAGCGCCATGGAGCGTATCCTGTTCTGGCTTTCTTCGAGCACCTCTTTCAAACGGTCATCTTTGATTTGCCGTTCCTGCATTTTAAGGATACTCGAAATGATCTGCATATTGTTTTTCACCCGGTGGTGCACTTCTTTCAGCAAAATCTCTTTTTCGGCCAGCGAACGTTTCAGGTTTTCCTCGGCAATTTTGCGTTTTTCTTCTTTTTCAGCCAGCTCTTTGGTAAGTAAGATATTGCTGGCCAGGTCATCAATCAGGTTGAACAGTTTTTTGGCTTCTACAGGTTTTATCAGGTAACCATTCACGCCGTGGTTAATGGCCTCCAAAAAATATTCTTTAATGCTGTAGGCCGACATGACGATCACCCGGACATCGGGATCGATTTTTTTGATGTGCCCGATCATTTCAAGGCCGTCCATGATTGGCATGCTGATGTCGGTGATGATGAGATCGGGTTTATGTTTCTTATAAAGATCCAGTCCTTCCTGGCCGTTTTCACCAATGTAAAACTCGGTCACTCTATTGGAAAGAAGGCGATTGTATAAAAAGCGGATGGTTTCGTTATCTTCAACAAAAAGGAGGGAAATATTATGTTTGGGACCCTGTGACATAAGGTTGAAATTTTAATGGTTCAGGTATTTCGCAATTAAGGCAACAAATTCCTTTAAGTTAATCGGTTTCGAAATGTAATCATCGCATCCTGCAGCAAGGCTGTTTTCGCGGTCTCCATCCATTGCATAGGCAGTCTGGGCAATAATCACCAGGTTGGGGTGTAGTTTTTTAATTTCCCGGGTAGCATCCAGTCCATTCATAATTGGCATCCTGATGTCCATCAGCACGAGGTCGATGTTGTCATTCTCCTTCACCATATCTACAGTTTCTTTCCCGTTTTTTGACCAGAGTAACTGCACATTGGTTTTACGTAACGACTTCTTTACCAAAAGGAAATTGGTTGGCACGTCCTCCGCAACAAGAATGGTTTTATCTTTCCAGTCGTAATCCATATCTGTGGGTGTTAGATTTTCTGTTTGTAAAAGTACACTTTCGCCCGGTTTATCCGGTATGCTAAAATAAAAAATTGCTCCCTGCCCCGGTTCCGATTCAACCCATATATCGCCGCCAAACTGTTTTACGATGGCTTTGGATATGGTGAGGCCCAACCCAACACCCTCCTCATTTGGTGAAATGGTGGTGGCTACCTGCATAAACCGGTTAAAAATGTATTGAATTTGTTCATTGTTCAGGCCAATTCCGGTATCCTTTACATAAAACACCAGTTCGTTTTCGTGATTTTTGTACCCAAATTCAACATATCCCCGATCCGTATATTTACAGGCATTTTTCGCCAGATTTACGAGCACCTGGCGCAACCTGGTCCGATCAATACGAATGATGTCGCTGCCATCGGGAAGGCTGCATTTTGTTTTGATTTCAAGTCCTTTGGCCTGCACTGTGGCATCACCACTAAAAAATACCGCCAGATCGTTAATCAATTCATTTAAGAAAAACTCATCCTTTTTCATCTCCATTACTCCGGCTTCGATTTTCGAGATGTCCATAATATCATTGATCAACTCCAGCAAATGCCTGCTGTTTTCCAGGATGATATCCGCGTTTTCCTGCACATCCTCCAGGTTATCATCTTCTTTGATGAGTTCGGCAAATCCCAGTATGCCATTCATGGGTGTTCTGATCTCATGACTCATGTTTGCCAGAAATGCTGATTTTAATTTATCTGATTTTTCGGCCTCTTCCTTGGCAATTTTAAGTTCCTCATTTCTTATTTTCAATTCCCGGGTGCGTTCGTCAACCTTCTGCTCCAGATTACGGTTGGCATCCAGTACTTTTTGCCTTTCCTTTTGCAATTGCACTTTTTGATAAAAATCGCGGCGTGCATAAAATTCGATGTAATACCCGGCCATCATCCCGATAATGTTGGCTGCGATATAAAAGAAGTTGGTGGAAAGCAGCGTGTGAAAATCAGCTTCGGCGTACCACAAAGCCCCTGCATTAAATATCACAAGCGTAATCCATCCTGCCAAAGTGGCGAGCACAAAACGCAGCTTAATAAAAAAGTATCCGGCAGAAAAAATGAGCATCATTCCGGCGTAGTAGGTATAATTTGTGGGAACAATAGCCGTCATGGCAGCAATACCAGCACCGGCTATCAGAAACGAAACGAACAATAAATACTGCCAGCTCTTCCTGAAAAATTTGGTGAAGGAGAGGGCGAAAACCAATAATAAAAACGGAATAACAATGGCATACCTGATGATGGAAAAGATGGTGGACATATCGCCGACAGCTGATCCGTCGAGCAATCCGAAAATACCGTAAAGCGCTGTAACAGAAATAAAAGCAACCCGGAATTGAAAAAGTGAGTCCTGAAAGTACTTCCTTTGGAAATCCTTTTCCATTTTATCACTCCTGAAGTTCAGTGTGAGGGGTTTAAGTCCCATCAATTTAATCGTTGATCGGTTGCCTTCGGAATTCATCTTTCTCGCGGAGTAAATGTTTGTAAACTGCTTTATGCAAATATAAGTATTATTTCCGCATATCTCCCAATTATAAATTTGATTCGCTAAACTTACCTGGTCAGTGTGTAATTATTATTGTCACGCCATTTTCGGATAAAGTTTAAATGAACAGATAATCAAACTGTTCAAGTTCGATTAAACCGACCTTGATGTAAGAAAAAGTACAGCTATTCATAATTTGTATGGATGAATACCCCAACTTGGACAAGCCAAAACCAAAAAGGGAATTACTTTTTTTTGCATGTATCATGTTTTGGCTTATCCAAGTTGTCAGGCAAAATTTCTAAATTTTTTTGCAAATTCTACGATCTACTAATTATTTTATGTCTTTCTCATTGTATTTTAATAATTTAGAAATTTTGCAGAAGTAACTTAAAACTCATATTCTGCCATTTTTTGGCAGAATATGAGTTTTAAGTTACTAATAACCAATAATGCCGAGCGTAGCCCGAGCATGTTCCGAATCCTCGGATTCGAGAATCCGGGACTCGAAGCGTAGCTTCAGCACCAATAACGATTCCGTTACCCCCTGCCCAAATCAAATGGCATGATTTTTCCGATCTCGATGCTTTCGGGGGAAACTTCAGCCAACACCGGGAAAACTTCTACTCCTGATGCAAAAGCCCGGACAAGGGTTTCTGAATAATCCGGATCGATTTGCCACGCCGGGGTAAACATCTCCACATCCTGGCGCTGGATCACATAAAGCATCACAGCACGCATGCCGGCAGCTTTAATTTCCATGAGGGTTTCCAGATGCTTTTTGCCGCGGACAGTAATGGCATCGGGGAAGCGGGCACAAAGGCCATCCTTCAGGGTAACATTCTTCACTTCGATGAAACATTTTTCGCTTTTGTTTTCTGCATAGATATCGATGCGGCTGTTGCCATATTTTACTTCGCGCTTTACCTCAGTATAACCTTTCAGGCCGATGATTTGCTGATTTTTGATGGCGTCGTATGCCAGCAGGTTCGGAATGGAAGTGTTTATCCCAACCCATCTGCCGCCAATGCTGATCATCTCCCAGGTGAATCTGGTTTTTCTTTTGGGGTCATTGGCCGGACTCAGGAAAACATCAGCACCTGCTTCGACGCAGCTTATCATGGAGCCTGAATTGGTGCAATGGGCAACAACAACTTCACCACTTTCAAGTTTTACATCGACCAGAAATCGTTTGTAGCGGCGTATCAGTTTTCCGGGAATGAGCGCATCTTTAAATTTCATGATATGTTTTGTGATGAATAGCAGCGATACATGACTTTTGAAACTAATTTTTGTGTTCAGGCTTTCAGTATGAGCCGTTTGTAACAGAACGTAAAGACTTGTTGCAAAAAGCTTCACGAAAAAGCACGCAGTTTTCGCAAAGTTAATGCTATTTGAATACCATGGCTTTCTAACGACAATGTTCTGTGATCCTGTCGGCTGCAAGATGGTGGCCCAATTCCAGGGCTTTTTGCCAACTTTCGCAGGCCAGTGGCATTTCGCCCAGCATCATATGGCTCATCCCGGCATTATAGAAAGCGCTGGGGTCGTTGGTGATTTGCGCAAATCGGGAAAAGTCGGCCAGCGCCTTTTTGTATTCCCCGGTTTTATAATAAGCATTTCCACGCAGCATCAGCGGCTGGTAATATTGCCGGTTCATCTCCATGGATTTCGTCAGGTAGCGAATGGCGTCCTCGTTTTTATCCAGCCTGAAACACATTTCGCCTGCCTTTCCATAATGCAGGTACTTGCCGGGTTCCAGCCTGATCAGTTTCAGGTAAGTATTCAGCAATCCTTGTTTATCATCCATTTTTTCGAGCACCATGATCTTTTTGTTTAGGTAATCGATGCGTGTGGAATCCTTACCGAGGAGGGCATCAATGTCGGCAAGGGCGCCTTCATAATCTTTTAGAAATATACGTGCTGTGGCGCGGTTATTCAGTGCATTGTCATAGCCGGGTCTTATCTCAAGTGCCCGCGTGGCATCCCGCAACGCCCCTTCATAATCACCGAGCATACCCTTCACCGACGACCTGTTGGCCAATGCTTTGGCACTGTTGGGATTCAGGGAAAGACTTTTATTATAGTCGGCCAGGGCTTCTTCCCGGTTGCCGAATTGTACATGCGTAATACCCCTGATCAGGTAAGGATGAAAATGATCCGGATTTTTCTCCACCAGATCGTTGAACAATGTGAAACTATCTTTCCAGTCTTTGTTCCGGTCCCAGGTAAGCCAGGAAAATCCGATGGCAAAAAATGCAATGATTACAATGATGGTTGCCCGGATTTGGATCATTTTCTGTGCGCGGTCTTTTAAAATATCTGTGGTTAAAATACCAAAAATATATGAAAGTCCGATATAAGAAATATACGTGTATCGCTCCGCTGCATAAGCCCGACCTGCCGGTATAATTTGAAGCACGAATATAGTAGGGATCATAAAAATAATGAATCCGAGCAGCAAATCCCGATTTTTACTTTTGGTTTTGACGGCCCAGATTATGGCAGCTACAATCAAAAAAATCAGTATTGCTGTTGAAAGATAAAACCGGGAGGGCAGCCTACCGTCTGAAATATCGGGATAATAATAGTAATTCATCAGGTTGAACGGGCCGATGAATTTATACAGATAAATCAATATAGCATCGCTCACAATAAAAGGGCGGAATGCCCAGGCGATATCCGGTGTGGAAGTATCATTTGCCGTGCTGGTAAAATAAATGCCCAGCAATCCGATGGCGAGGCTGAGGGCGAAGAACGGCACTTTTTCCAGGATCACTTTTTTGCTGAACAACTTCCTGCCACGGTACCAGTCGAATGCCACAAGGAACAGCGGGAATGATACGGCGATAGTTTTGGAAAACAGCGAAAGCACGAACAGTCCCATCGTAGCCAGGTAGCGGCCTGGAGAAGGTTTGTCGATATAACGGAGCCAGGCTATCAACCCGCCCAGGTAAAACAGGGTGTAGAGCACATCCTTACGTTCGGAAATCCACGTTACCGATTCCACATGCATGGGATGCAACGCAAACACAAAAGCGACTACCGAAGCTATATACACGTCCGGCTTCAGCCGCCGGATGAGCACAAAAACCAGGAGGGTATTTACGAGGTGGATGATCAGGTTGATGACGTGATAGGGATCCGGGTTCAGCCCGAACACCGCGTATTCCGCCATGTATGTTAACATGGTCAGGGGAAGGTACAAACCTACATACGAGTTAGTGAAAACGGTTTTGATGTTGTCCCAGGCAAAAGACTGGATGTCGGAATTGTTGGTCACGTAAAGGTCGTCGTCGAACTGGTAGATGAAATCGTGGCTCATGGCACCGGCGTACACGATTACCGTGAGCAGCAGGATGCCTGCCAGGTAAACGAACGGATTCACCGGCTTTTTATCCGGTTGGTTTTTTTTACGCCGTGATTTGTTATTCTGATGTTTCGCCATGATGTCCCGATCTTCCGGGCAAAAATAGGGGAAATTTGCGATCACCTGAAAGGTAATTTGCTTACATCTGGGGTTTGAAAATAAATAGCAATCTACAACTACAATGAAAAGTTTGTTTTTATAAGAACTCGATTTCAACATCAATCACGACATCAAATACCGCATGGGTAAGGAGCTTATGGCGGGTGAGGAGTAAGATGGGGAGGAGGTATAATATGTCTGCGAAAAACACCAAGTGGTTGGAGACGCTAACCGATTTGAATTGGGTTGGAAATGCTGCAAAATATTATGTTTCTGATAAAGAGGGTGTTAGTGTTTTTGGTGATGTTTGGCCGATTAAAGTAGGTGATGATTTGGTTAGAGATACTAATCTGATAAAAATTGGTTGTGTTCAATGAAGTAAAAATTAAGATTATTCTAACATGACAATAATGATAAATAATGAGCGAAAGTTTAGTTTTGGTTAGAGACTCTAACCGATTTCATGAAAATCTTAAAGTTGTTAATCATGATCGAAAAATCAGAAAAGGAAAAGTATCAACAAATTCTTCGCAAGATAATAGAACTAATTGAAAGTTTAAATGGTCAGCTTATTTAACGAAATTATGAAACAGGTAAAATAGTTAAAAGTGAATGGTGAGGCTTGCTATTAGCAGACACAAAGCCGGAAATTATAAATACACCTGATTATTTTTAACGCTTGAAGTTGCTTCGGAAGCTTCAAGGTAAGATGCAACAATGACCTCCAATCGTCCTTTTGGACATTGGAGCATCAAAAAAAATGATCATAATAAAATAAATAACAATGTGTTGGTTTTTAGTGAATTGCGTTTTGTGTATAAGGCAGGCAGGTTAAATCTGGCTTAAAGAAATGTTTGTTTTTGGTTCAGCAAGTAGAGTTGAATTCAATTCAACAAGTGATATTTCTTTACTTGTAACCTTTTTTTTCAATGGAATTCGGTGATTATGCCGATAAATATTTTACCCTTGCCGAAAATCTCGAAAGTACATTCAACAGGCCGGTTGACTTAATTACTGATAAATTATTATCAAATCCATATTTCATTAAATCTCTTGAAGAAACAATGCGAAAAATATATGGATGACTGCATATTATTTCTAAGTTAAATCCCACTCTATTACCCCATTTCCATTTTTTATGCGGCGGTTTAGTAAAAGAGGATTCACCTCAACAACTTCTAACAAATAACGTTTGCTTAATATGACTGCTGCAATAATTGTGTTGCAGCCCTGTTTTTAGCTTTGTTAAACACGAAAAAGTAAAACTATGCTTCACGACCTGATTACTGTTACGCCCCGCCACGAAAATGCTGCGCGGCTGATTCTCGATAAATTGATGGATATCCGCAAAACGGATCCCAAAGAAAAAATGCTGATAACCATTTCCGGGGAGGTCGGTTCCGGAAAATCTACTGTTTCGGTGGTTTTGGGACGACTGCTCAAAAAAGAAGATATCCGGGCCAAAATCATCGACCTTGACGACTACTATAAAATCCCGCCGCGTGAACGTCGCAAGTGGAGAATGGAACATGGCCTGGAAAGCATAGGGTATGATGAGTATAACTGGGACAAACTAAACCAGAATATCACTGATTTCCGCCGAAACCGCAAATCATCCATGCCCTGTGTTGATTTGGTTAGCGGCTATGTTGATGAACTCAACACCGATTTTAAAGGGGTGGATCTGTTGCTTGTTAATGGTCTTTATTCGCTAAAAATTGAAGATGCCGATCTGAAAGTAATGATTGAGCTGACCTACGACGAAACCCGTGACGCACAATTATACAGCCAGAAAGAAGCCATCGACTCTTACAGGTTAAAAGTATTACAGCGCGAACATGAGGTTGTGCAATCGCTCAAATCCAAGGCCGATTTTTATATCGACTTTGAGAATAGTCTTTACCATCTTTAGAATTTTTCATGTTGTATATCAATTGAACAGGCGGAATTTTTTTAATTTCGCCTGTTTTATTTTTGGTCCATTCGAATATTAAAAATGATCTGACATGTTAGGAGATGTACTATTAATCACCGAAAAACATCAGCGTGCTGCCGCAAAAATGGTGGAGCTGATCCTCGAAAATAAAAAAGACCGGATGATCATCGCCATTTCCGGCGAATCCGGATCAGGGAAAACAGAATTGGCTCACACCATTGCCAAGTCGATGCGCAAACACGGCATTTTTGCCAAACCCATCCACACCGACAATTTTTATAACACGCTTCCACTCGAACGGCGTGCATGGCGCGAAAAACAAGGCATCGAAAACGTTGTGGGCTACAACGAATACAAATGGGATGAAATCAACCAGGTTATCCGGGATTTTAAAGCAGGCAAAGTTTCCCAAATGCCTTGTGTGGATTTGGTTACCGAACAGGTTGACCAACTTATCACCAATTTCGCCGAGGTAGATATGCTTGTGGTTGACGGACTTTATGCCATCAAAACCGAAGGCATCGACCTGCGCTTTTTCATCGACCTCACGTACCTGCAAACCAAGAAGAAGCACACCAAAGACGTCCGCGGCAAGGAAGTGATGGACGAAGGCCGCTGGGCCACCCTGGGACAGGAACATATAATGGTGCGCTCCCTGCTGCCAAAGGCCGATTACCTGATCACCGAAGCATTTGATGTGGTGCCCAATCCGGAGAAGAAATGAGATATTTTCGGTAGTTAGAGATAATTCATTTTTAGATGCTGAAAAGTTATCGGTCGGAGGAATAACCTTGCTTTTTAAAGCGGCTATTCACCGTATCCAGTATTCCGGAAATCCGGCTTGTCGTGAAAGATTTTTAGCACACATTTTTTTCGGCAGTAGGCCTGATCAATTTGTCAACCTCAGACTAATTGGCAATTTTCTGTTTCGCCATTTCTCAAACACTTCACTTCTCAATAACTTCATAATCAAACACACCCTCCAACCCGGTCAAATTTATTTTGAATGAATATAAAATAACACCCCCGGAAACCTGGTTTTTGCGCGCCTTCAAGTCCCAACTCATTGAAGACAAAAAATATAGGATTATGTACCCTCAAAATTCCGGTGCATAATCTTAATTTAGATCGCTTTTAAATTTAAAATCAACGCGTTAGCTTTTGAAACTATATTTACTTTTACGCTCTTCATAAAAAAACAGAAACCATGCGCATTGCAAGATTACAGGTTCAGAAAGAACAAACCGCTCAGGATGTGATTGATCTCTCTCAGATCGACCCCCTGATCGAAAAATATAAAGGAAAGAAAGG
>JAGYLT010000074.1 GCA_018400545.1 Bacteroidales bacterium | reverse complement strand
TGTTGTTTTCTTGTTCAAAACCTGCCTTGTTATCGGATTACAATCCTGGAAGTTTTGCTTCCGGCTGATGTGCGAATATTTACGAAATACATTCCCGGTGCAAGAGAGGAAACATCAATTGATGCTTGATTTTCCAACACTTTGCTTTCAGAAACGAGTGCGCCGTTTATGTCCGAAATGCGAACATTTGTAATCATTTCATCCGCTGATATATTCAGGACATCCGATGTGGGATTTGGGAATACACGATATGAAATATTTACGCTTTCCGCAATTCCGGTTGTGTTTACGATATCATCAGCACCACGTGGGTTTAAGCGATAAACGCCATATGAAAAATCAACAACGCCGGTGATGGAATAAACCTGGCCAACCTCCAGCATGGTGTGCGCAAGCTGATAATCAACATTGTCGCCGATTTTAAAGTAAGTGGCACCGTCATCATCTGTGCACTTATAAAATGTAGAATCTGAAGCAACTTCGGTAACCAGGGCATTATGAATTTCCACCAACTGACCTTCCCATTTTTCGGCCATCGGATCGTTTGCCGGCAATGTGGTATCAATCTCCGAACCCATGATAACAGCGGGTGCATAAGGTACATTACCTGTGCTTACAATTTCGATGATCACCGGATCGACTATTTCGTTTAAGTCGTAATATTCATCCCTTTTACCGGTAAATAATACTTCATCGCCAACAGCCACCTCTTCGATAAAGCTGTAGCTAAATCCCATTACTCCGTTGTATTCTCCGGCAGCGTCATGCACCCAGAAATTGTTGTAGGCATCGTTTGCGGAAACCATTCCATGGAAAGTGGCTGAAATCCCATTTTCAAGCACACCATCAGGATTTGCTGAATTGGTATATGCTATCGGAGCAATGCCGCCGTAGAGATCAACCGAACTGTTTCCTTCAAGTCCTTCCTGTGCTAGCATGTCGATGGTAAGGTCGAAGTTGATGGGCTCGGAAGCACCGCTCAGGTGGACGAGGCTCGGCATATCCATATCAATTTCGGCATTGGAAAAAGTGATGTCGGCGGTTCCTGAAAGCATAAAATCAGCCGGATCAACACTTTCTACCGCTGCATTGTAACGCACATCCACAGCATCATCATTGATGCAGTAGGCGTTTTCAATACCAAATGCCGCCCAGTTTTCAAATCCGCCGTTAGCAACGGCATTTGCGGCTCCGTCTTCCATAAAAATGGCATTGTCAACATATGCAATGGCTTCATCCACAAAAGCTTCATCATCGTAAAACTTAATCCAAACATAGCCTTCCACAGCTCCATCGGGCACTACTGCCGACCAGGTAATGGTTTGCCAGTCAGGATTATCTTCAGAATACACCGGCTCTTCTCCCCAGATATCATTACCATCGGCATCATAAAATTCAGCATAAATTTTCAAAACGCCACGTGTGTCATTATCCAGCACATCAATAGAAAAGGTGTAGCTTGCCCCCATATTTACAGTGTAATTTTCACTTATCAAATAGGGTACATTGGTGGTGTGTAGGGTCATTTCGCAAGAGGTAGTCCCCTCGGTAAAGAATTCCGTGTTTGGGCTCAGGCTTATATCATCCGGCTCCGGAGTATCAATAAACCAGTTGGTAGGAACTTGTCCCATTGTGTTAATGGCAAAAGCCATCATCAAAGCAAAAAGTAAATGTTTCATAGTCATAATTTTTAAAGTTTAAGTTTAAAATGAATTTTATCTGTAAGTATCAATTGCAATAGCATAAGGATTACAATCGGTAATGAATTCTTCTTTTTCACTGCCATCCAGGTTAGCTCTGACAATAACGCCATTGGTTTTGTCGCTCCAGTAAATCTTTCCGGCATCATGGTCGATGGCCATGCCCCAGCAATAAATATCGGTCATTTCAGGAGCGATCACCACTTCGTTGCTGCCGTCAAGGTTGGCTATGCAAATACCTTTGTCCATGTCGGCATAATACATTTTATTGTTTTCAACATCGAGGGCTATGGCGCCACCGTTGGTTTCCGGCACGAGTTCCGTAAACGTGGTGCCATCAAAATTCACACTGTACATCCCGCCCGAAAATTCATATTTGTCATTACTGAAAATGAAATTACCCGAAAGGTAATCCCAGGCAATGTCGATGGCCATTTCAGGTTTTGAGGATGTTGACATGGTGATGAAAACCTCCGCTTCACTGCCATCCATGTTGCAACGGCCAATTTCACCTTCTGTTCCCCAGTAGAGTTTATCGTCGATAATTTCGAGGCCGAAGGGGTCGTAAAGCACCGGATTATTGATGTCGATAACTACCTGCAAATCGAAGCCTTCGAGGTCATAGCTATAGATAACTCCTTCTCTGTAATCCGAAACAAAAACCCGTGCATTGGCCGTATCAATAGCCATTCCGTAGGGTTTATCCAATGCTGTGTGTCCAAAATCATTCACCACCGGAGGATTCCCGTCGAGGCTTACATAACGGACACTATGAGTGGTACGGTCGGTAAAGTAGAGGGTTTTCACCTTGCCGGCATTGGGGTCTTTCACCTGCATGGCAACCTGTTTTTGGAGTTGGTTGTAATGCAAATCATGAGTTGGCCCAACGGATAGCGAAACTGTGTAGTTCCCGGGTTCGTTAAAAGTAACTTCCGGTTCAGCCTCAGTAGAGGTTTGTCCGTTGCCAAAATCCCCATTGATAGGAAGTTGCCAAAATGGAATTGTTGGTGAATTTTACGGTAGTTGGAGCCACCATATCGTTGCTTGCCTCATATTCAAAGCCAGCGATTGTGAGCAGGCAGAGAGCGCAAGGCTCGTCTTCATCGCAGCCGTTAAACAACACCAGTGCTGAAAGCTTCATTATCAAAGCTGTTAAAGAAATTATATGTTTCATAATTGTATTGTTTTAAGATTTAAAATTTAATAGCCCGGATTTTGATTTTCAGGGCCAATGGCCGTGTTCGTATTAATTTCTGAAAGTGGGATCGGGAATAGCAACTGGTCGGAGCTGTTTACATTTTCTAAAGTTTCGATGGCCTTGTTGTTCCTGATGAGATCGAACCATCGCTTGCCTTCGAAGGTAAACTCCAACTGGCGCTGCAACAGAAGTTCATTCAGCAGGGCATCATAATCGCTTTCGTTGAGATCATCCAGTCCTGCGCGGTTTCGTATTGTATTGATATCGGCATTAATAGCATCCGTTTCACCCTGTGATTTTATGAGTGCCTCGGCACGAAGCAAATACATTTCGGCAAGCCTGATCACATAAACCCTGTCGGCACCGCTGGAAAGCTGGTTATACTTTTTGGTGTAAGGCTTGTCGTCGAAGCCGGCAAAAGATGCATTCAACCTCAGGTCGTCGGGCGAAAACTGGTTGATCAATTCCTCAGTCGGGGAAACTTCATAGCGTCCTCCCAAAGAAGAAGGCATCACATATTCGGCCATCCGGTTTTTATCCTGATCGCTGTATTGTACTTCAAAAATGGATTCAGCATTGGATTCGGGCGTAAAGAGTGTTGCATAATCAGTGGTTAAGGCCAGGCCGGAATTTTCGATTACATCCGCAGCAAGCCCGATGGCCTGATCATAATTTCCCATCGTAAGATGGATTTTTGCGAGAAGCGCTTTTGCTGCTATTGAAGAGGCCATTCCGGGAACATCAGTAGTAATGGAACCGGCTGAATATTCAAGGTCGCTGATTATCTGGCCCAATACGTCTGACACCTCTGAACGCGGAATACTTAGATCATTGGCAGCCAGCGTTGGTGTAACCTTTAATGGAACCGCCCCAAAATAATTTACCAGATTGTAGTAAGCCAGGCTTCTGATAAAATATAGCTGGCCTTGAGCATCAGCTTTTGCTTCATTTGTTAAGCCTTCAACTTCAGGCAAATAGTACAAAACATTATTTACCCTGTTGATGGCAATGTAGCATGCACTCCAGATGGATTCGGCGATGGCATTATTAGAAAGCAAATTATTCAGGTCAATATCACCATATTCAAGGATTGTTCCGGTGGCGGCAGCATTATCTGAAGAAAGTTCAGCAGATAAAATTGTGTGCCTGCCATAAAATCCTGACAATTGTAAAGCGTCGTAACAGCCGGTAAGTGCCTGGTTGAGATCGTTGGGTGTGCGAATGGCTTCGTCGGCAGCAATGGATTGTGTTGGGTCAACATCAATTTTGCCACATGAAAAAACGAAGGGTACAATAAAAATCAGTATGATATATTTTTTCATTGTCTTGAATTTTTAAAATTGAACATTGAGGCCTGCTGAAATGGTGCGGGCAGTCGGATAGGTAAAGAAATCGGTTCCGTAACGCAAATCATCATCCCCGGCGTAGTTTACTTCCGGATCCATACCGCTATAGTTGGTAAAGGTGATCAGGTTTTGTGCAATCACATAAATTTCCAGACGGCTGATTTTTAATGTTTCAAGCACTTTCGGCTGGAATTCGTAAGCGAGGCGTACATTTTTAAACCTGAGGTAAGAGCCGTCCTCGATAAAGCGTGATGAAGCCCTGTCGTTGTTGTTCAGGTCGGCGGCTGTGGCCCGTGGAATCTGGGTGATATCTCCCGGCTGGCGCCAGCGGTCGATGATCGCGGCAAGCTGGTTGTCCTGGCCCTTCATCGATTCGATATAACGGCGGGTACCGTTAAAAACATCATTGCCGTATGAATACTGGAGTGAAATATTCAATGTAAAGCCTTTGTAATGAAAATTGTTGTTGAAAGCTCCGATGAAATCCGGGTTGGGATCGCCGATTACGGTGCGATCGTTTTCGGTGATTTCGCCATCGCCATCCACATCCCTGAAAACCATATCGCCGGTTGATGGGTCAACACCCAGCGATTCGTAATTGTAGAAAACACCAATGGGTTCCCCAACCCTTACACTGTTTTCGCCCCGGCCAATCTGATCGATGGGCTGGTCGTTGTAAAGTTTGGTAACTTCATTGCGGTTCATGCTGAAATTGGTGGAAACATCCCATTTAAATTCCTGTTCCAAAATTTTTGCGGCAAGCAAAATTTCCACACCGTTATTTTTCATTTCACCAATATTGGAAATAAAAGAACCAAACCCTGATGACGGCGGTACAGGGCGGTAAAGCAGCAGGTCTTTGGTTTGTTTGTTATAATAATCCACATTTAAAGTAATGCGGTTGGCAAACATCGTAAAATCCAAACCCAGATTAAACTGCGCCGTCGATTCCCATTTTAGATCGGGATTGGGCAATTGTGATGGATAAATGCCCGGGTTGAGCATGTAGTTGGCACCGGATGAGTACAGGTTCATGAATGCAAAATCCGGGATGCCGTCGTTTCCGGTGAGGCCATAGCTGGCGCGGACTTTAAAATCGTCCATAAAGCCCACATTAAAAAATTCTTCCTCCGAAATACGCCATGCGGCTGATGCTGCCGGGAAAAATCCGTATTTGTTGTTTTCACCAAATTTGGAGGATCCGTCGTATCTTCCACTCAAAGTGATCAGATATTTATAATCCAGATCGTATTTTACTTCACCGAAAAAGGAGTTCAATCCACGGTCGAGGGCGGAGGTGCTGCCTTCGGTAATGGATGCTGCCGAGGCGATATACTCGAAGTTTTCGTTGGGGAAATCCTGCCCGCGCAAATAGGTGCTTCGGCGCTGGTAGTTTTCAAAACTGTAGCCCAGCAGGGCATTGATGCGGTGCTTACCGTTGATTTCGGTGTAATATTTCAGCAGGTTGTTGCTAACGATATTAATAACATTGGCCGTGGATTCTATGCCCAGCCCATTGTATTTTCCCCCCTGGCGTGTGGTGGGAGGATCATATGTGTGCTCGCGTAAATTGTAATAATCGGCACCCCATTTTGTATTAAAAGTCAGGCCTTCAACAATTTTTACATCAGCAAAAATGCTGGAGATGTTCCTGAATGCGTAACTTTTATTTTCGTGCAGGTTCCCAATTGAAACCGGGTTTGCGTAAGGGCCGTCGTCGTTGTAGGTGCCGTCTTGGTTGTAAACGGGATAAATGGCCGGCATGGCGATGGCATTGGCCAAAGGTGAGTTCAAACTCTGGTCGCCTTCTTTGCGGTCGTTGATGGAGTAGCTCAGGCTGATGTTTGCTCCCACATTAATACGGTCGTTCACTTTGAAATCGAGGTTTGCACGTCCGCTCAGCCGATCGTATCCTGTACCGATCAAAGTACCCTCCTGGGTAAAATAATTACCCGATACATAATATTTTGTTGATTTGGAGCCACCTGCTGCCGACAACTCGTAGTTGGCGATTGGAGCAGTTCGGAGCACCTCGTCCAGCCAGTCGGTGTCGATGGTGTTGTTTTCGATTTCTTCCCCGGTATAAACCGGAAGTCCTCCTGCTGCAATGCTGGCTTCATTTTTATATTCCATGAACTGGCGGGCATTGAGCATGTCGAGGGTTTTGGGCACCTGCTGCACACCATAATAGGTGCTAAAATTAATGGTTGGCTTTTCGTTGCTGCCTTTTTTTGTGGTGATGAGGATAACTCCGTTTGAGGCCCGGCTACCGTAAATTGTGGTGGCGGAAGCATCTTTCAACACACTGATGGATTCGATGTCGTTGGGGTTGATATCTGATAGTGCGTTGATGGTTTGGCCGCTGAAACCGATCTGGCCAAAGTCGCCGGTAATTACCGGGATGCCATCCACAACATACAGCGGATCACTGCCGGCATTGATGGAGCTGATGCCACGCACACGAACCGAAATTCCGCCACCGGGCGTTCCCGAGTTGCTCACAACCTGCACCCCGGTTGATTTTCCCTGTAGTGCCATATCAATGCTGGTGCTTGGGCTTTCCGTAATTTCCGTGGCTTTGATGGAGCTCACCGAACTGGTTAGAAGTTTCCGGCTGGAAGAACCATAACCCACAACCACCATTTCCTCAAGTTGGGTAACAGTGGGCACCATTTGAATATTTATTACCGCTTCATTGGCCAGTACTTCAACCTTTTCATAACCAATAAATGAAAAAACCAACACCGAAAATTCATCCGGCACTTCAATGCTGTATTTTCCATCAACGTCAGTTACTGTTCCTGTAAGGGTTCCTTTCACTACGATGCTAACACCGGGCAGCGTGGAACCATTACTAGCATCTGTAACCGTTCCGCTAATCTTTTTTCCTTCCTGCTGTAGTTTTTCAGGTTGCAGATCTTCTTTAAACTCTTCAGGTGTAAGTATGATTTTATCATTCAAAAATTCATACTTGATTTTTTTATCCCTGAACAGTTCTGCAATAACCGATTCTACATCTTTATTTTTGTATGATGCAGAAACAAGCTGTGTAACATCAATTTTTGATGCATTGTAAACGAAGGTAAAATCGCACTGCGATTCGATTTGCAGCAATACCTCTTTCAGTGTGGCATTGTTCACCTGCAGCGAAATGGTCTTCCCCTGCGCTGACCCTGCTTTTGCAGGAAACGGGATAAAAACCATCACCAATAACAGTGTGATGCCTATCCCCGAAAAAAGAGGCCTCAAGACAGGAAACCCCATTTTTCCCAATTGTAAAATTTGTTTCATAACTTTTGATTTGTGGTTTATTTGTATGTGATAATTACGTTATTTTCAGTGATGGTAAAATCGAGCGGACTTACCTTTTGCATGAGCATCAGCACCTCTTCCAGGCTGTTGTTGTCGATGGTAAAGGTGAACAGGTCGCGGTTACGTGGGGCATTCCTTATTTCGATGTCGGTGCCATACCAGTATTCGAGTTGCTTGCAAACGGCATAAATATTTTCTTCATCAAAAACCAGCCTGCCATAAATCCATCCGGTCTGGATTTCCGCATCTGTTTCTTCCACCCGGCCTTTGCGGCTGATGCTGTTGTAAACATATTGCTGGTTTGGATTGAGCGTGGTCTTTTCTTTTTGCTCTTTTGCGTGCACTTCCACACTTCCCTCGAGCAGGACTGTTTTAATTACAGGGTCGCCGGCATAGCTGGAAACTGAAAATTTTGTTCCCAATACTTTTACGGAGATTTCAGAGGTGGAAACGGTAAACGGAGCATCTTTCCGGCTTACAACATCAAAAAATGCACGGCCCAAAAGGCCCACATTTCTTTTTGAATCATCAAACTTTTCAGGGTATTCAAGCCTGCCCGAACCATCCAGAACCACCAGGGTTCCATCCGGAAGTTCAACCTGTGTTCGCTGTCCGGCCGGGCTCGTTACCTGGACCATTTGCACATCCCGCCTGTTAAAAATATCATCACTAAAAATGATTGCTGTGATAATTAATCCAAGCAGAAATACAGCAGCTACCCTCAGCAAGGGACGAAGCCAAAGAACCGGGGCCGGTTTTCCGGCTTGTTTACGGATTTCACTGAGCATTGTGGTTTTTTCAGAATCCGACAATGTGGATTCAGGATCAGATTCCCACAATGCTTGCTGCATCTTTTGGGATGCTTTTGAAGAATAAATTTGTTGGTCTTCCTTATCACTGCTGAGGCCAAGCAAATACCTGAGCAGCATCTTTTTGCGATTTTCTTTTTGCATCTGGATGTTGTTGTTATGTTGAATACAATTATAAAAGGTGTTTCCCCTATCTGAAATGGAAAAAAGTATCAGGAGTTTATTGAGAAATTATTCAGGGAATGGTAAGGTTGATGCGAAGTTACCGGAAGACTTGAGGACGCTATGAAAGCAAGGTAATCATAAGCAATACGACATAATAATCTTTTAGTGCCACGCGCAATTCCTTTAATGCTTTGCTGATGTGTATTTCGATGGTTTTGGTTGAAATGTCCAGTTCCTTACTGATTTCTTTGTGCGACAAACCTTTGAAGCGGCTTAGTTCGAAAACTTTTCTCCGTTTTGGTGGCATGGCCCTGATGTGTTTCTCCAGGATTTCCTTCAATTCATCCAAAAGTACCACATCTCCGGTTTCATCATTGGATTGGCTGAGGTGATTTTTGAGGTGGTCGAGGTATTTCCATTCGTTCACTTTTTTCTTGTGGCGGTTAAAAATGATATTGCGTGAAATGGTATAAATGAATGCATTGAAATTTTCGGATGGATCAACAGATTTTCGGGATTCCCATAATTTCACAAAAACTTCCTGGGTAATTTCCTCAGCATCGTTGCGGCTGTGCAACAAGCTGTTACAAAAATTGAAAACCCTGTCGGAATAAAAATGGAATATCTCACTGAAGGCTTCATTGCTTCCATCAATAAAGGCTACGATGATTTCTTTTGAAAGGTCCGGTCTGATTTTGTTATCCAAAAAATTTCAATATTATCCAAAAGCAAAAATATTGAAATTGAGGGAAGGAGAGAAAAAAGGGGGTATTAAGTTATTCGTTAATGGTTAATCGTTAATCGTTATTCGGTGAATTTCAGGGTCATTAAATTCAGAACTCCTGATCCTTCGTAAAAGCTATTGTCGCAAAATTTTAGATTTCTCCTCCGCTTCGCTCTGTCGAAATGACAT
>JAGYLT010000073.1 GCA_018400545.1 Bacteroidales bacterium | reverse complement strand
CTGATGCCCAGCCTCCTGAAACACCAACGTTACCGGTGATGGCAGCTAACACGCATCCACCCCTGACCGGCTGTTCGCCATACGCCCTCCGCTGCATGCCATAGCCCTGATAAAGCATAGCTGGCTTTGTGGTGGCAAAGTCTCTGGCAATCCGGGCAATTGTTTCTGCCGGAATCCCGGTTAGTTCTTCTGCCCAGGCCGGGGTTTTGGGCTGGCCGTCCCTGGTTCCCAAAATATAATCCTTGTAACTTTCTTCCTGTTCGAGGCCTTCAGGCATTTGCGTTTCATCAAATCCCAGACAGTGGGTTTTCACGAAATCCTTATCATACAGGCCTTCTTCAATCATCACCCAGGCCATGGCACTCATCATGGCTGTATCTGTTCCCGGCCGGATGGGAATCCACTCATCGGCCAGCGAAACTGCACTCAGGGTCATCCGGGGGTCGATGCAAACAACTTTGGCACCGTTCTCCCGCGCTTTCTTTACAAAATATTCTGAGTTGGTCCCATCGCGCATTTCGCTTGGGTTCCAGCCCCACATGATGATGTATTTGCAGTTTACCCAGTCCTGCCGCTGGTTGCCGGTAATGCTGGTTCCGTAAACATAAGGCGTAGCTTTGGAAATGCAGGCCCAACTGTAGGAATTATAATATCCCAGTGCTCCGCCAAAAAGGTTGAGCAACCTTGCAGCCGGCCAGCGACCGTTGGTTTGGTTGTAGCTTCCGGTGCCATAAGGAACGTAAAGCGCACTATTTCCATATTTTTCGCGAATTCGGGTGAGATTTTCAGCCATCATATCTGTGGCTTCATCCCAGGATATGCGTTCAAATTTTCCCTCGCCCCGCTTGCCGGTTCGTTTCATGGGATATTTTAGCCGGTCGGTGTGATACTGGCGGTGGCGATATCCACGTCCGCGCAAACAGGCCCTGAGTTGTGGATTTTCTATACCGTCTCCCGGGCGGTCGTCGGTTTCGATTCTAACGATAACACCTTCCCTGACATAAACTTTCAGCAAACATCTTCCGCCACAGTTATGAGCCGGGCAACCAAGCCTCACCATTTTTTCATACGAAAAATGACTGCCAGCTACTTCCCTGATTTTCGGGTCGGCCATGAGGCTGTTAACCAGCGATCCACCCATCATCAAACCTCCGGAAACCAACGAGCCTGTTTTGATAAAATCTCTGCGCTTCATAAAGAAATCTTTGAAAAGTAAAAGTAAGGAGAAAAGGGTAAGATGAGTGGAAAATTAGAAATTTAGGGTGAGTCTGAATAAGGATATGAAATGAAAAATGCTATTCAAGAAAAGATTTTTAAAGCATTATCGATGACGGATAAAACCTGCCACCAATAAATCACCAAAATAAAAATCACTTTTCACGGGATATTGATAGTTATTTTTCACAAAATCCGACAGCCATTTTTTCTGTAAATCTCCCTGGTTTTCCGACTATCAATTTTACATTTATTAACATTTTCAACTTTTAGGGTAAACACCGCCTGAATGCTTGTAAAAGACCGGCTATTTTCTTTGCGCGTTGTACAATTTAATCTAATTTTGCAACCACGCTGTTCCGATTTATTGTTTGAAAAACAAAAGCATAAGTCGGCGATGGCAACACCAAATTGGTTTCGTTAATTCACATCAAAAAAAAATATTTAAAAATGGAACTTGTCGAAGAAAAAATGGTTTTGGAACATCCTGATTTGCAGGAAATGATGGATCATTATGAATTCACCGATCAAACCAAACAGATTGTTAAAGAAGAAAATCTGCTCCCGATTGGTTTATTAAACCGGATGCACAATGCATACCCCCAACATTCAGGTATTTATAGCACCAGCGAACCGATCTTTAAGGGAAGACACCAGTATGCAGGCAAAAAAGGTTTCAGGGAAATCGTGGATATCCTGCTGAGCCGTGGCATCGATATCGGCTACATTAAGGAAAGGGAATTTTTTATTGATGTTTACCGGTTTATGGTAACCAAGCACACGCTCAATGCCATCGACTGGTCCAACTTCGCAACAGATTCTCTTTTTCAGCTTACCTTCCCGCAGCCCGGGATGATCAATGCGGAAACCACCAAAAAATATGTTGAAGCTTCTGAAGAGGAGAAAAAGAAAATCGTGGAAGAGCACAGGCAACTTACCAACCCCCACGATGGCAAACAACAACTCAACAAGCCCTGGTACGAAACCGAAGAAGGTGAACTGGAAATTATTGAAGGCAGCCAGCATAAGTATCCGCACGTACACCTGATTTTTGACAAGACCACGCAAAGTTGTTTTTCATTCTGCACGTATTGCTTCCGCCATGCTCAGGTTCGCGGCGATGAGGATATGTTCATCCAACGAGAGTCGAAGCCCGTGCACGAATACATCAAAAGACACAAGGAAATTACCGACATCCTCATCACCGGAGGAGATGCAGGATACATGCCATTGGAACGGCTGGAAGAATACCTGCTGCCGGTAATTGATGATCCGGAACTGGCACACATCAAAACCGTTAGGCTGGGAACAAGGGTGCTCACTTACTATCCGGAAATGATTCTTACGGATGAGTATGAAAAAATCCTGCAGCTCTTCAAAAAGCTGATCGACAATGGCATTCAGGTTGCGTTTATGTCACACTTTTCTACCCCGCGCGAATTGCTCAACATCAGCACAATCGCAGCAGTAAGAAGGCTCAAGGCCTATGGTCTTACCATGAAGAGCCAAAGCCCGGTGATGAATCACATCAGCTTGTTTAAAGATGAAAACGGAAAAACGGATGTGGATAAATCAGCGCAAAACTGGATCGACCTCGGCCATGTATTTTCGATGCTCGGCATCGGGTTCCACTCCATGTATTGCCCGCGTCCCACAGGTGAGCATCACTATTTCTCCACCCCGCTCGCCGAAATGAACAAGGTGTTTAGCAAAGTGTACCGGTCGCTTCCATCCATCAGCCGCCCGTCGCGTTACATCACCATGACATCATCAGCCGGGAAAACTTCCCTGATTGGTGTTACCGAGGTAAACGGCGAGAAACTGTTCGTGCTGAAATTCAACGAAAGCCGGAATATGGAATGGATGGATGAAGTTTATCTGGCAAAATATGATGAGCATGAAACTGTGATTGAGCGATTAAAGCCTTTTGAGACCGATAAATATTTTTATGCAGATGAACTGGCAGATATGGAAAAACAACGTGAGGAAACATTGAGTAAGCGAATGAAAAACCAAAATTATGATAAATAAGATTTTTCCCTCAGCGGCAGAAGCGGTTAAGGATATTTTCGACGGGGCTACAATTATGATAGGCGGTTTTGGCGAGGCCGGCAGCCCGATCGAACTCATTCACGCACTCATCGATCATGGCGCCAAAAACCTCATCGTGGTGAGCAACAATACCGGAAGCGGCCATGTAGGCCTGGCGGCACTGATCGAAAACAGGCAGGTTTCAAAAATGATCTGCTCTTTCCCGCGCACAGCCAATTCATTGGTTTTCCCGGAATTGTACAACAAAGGTGAAATTGATCTGGAACTCGTTCCCCAGGGAACCCTCGCCGAACGAATTCGTGCAGGAGGCGCAGGCATCCCGGCCTTTTACACACCTGCTTCAGTAAACACACCACTCGCCGAAGGCAAGGAAGTGCGCACATTCAACAACCAGGAATATGTAATGGAATACGGCATCAGGGCTGATTATTCACTGGTAAAAGCCAAATCGGGTGACCGTTACGGAAATCTTGTGTACAATAAAACGGCAAGAAATTTCGGGCCGGTCATGTGCACGGCAGCCAAAAACGCTATCGTGCAGGTGATGAAAATCGTAGAGCCCGGCGATCTCGATCCTGAGATCATCGTAACCCCGGGCATTTTTGTGAAAAGAATCGTAGAAATACCAAACCCGCAACACGAATCACAACTGGTTGCGGAAGAAAGGAGGTACCCATGATAGAGCAGGAAAAAAAGATTGGATGGAGCCGCAATGAAATGGCTCAAAATGTTGCCCTCGACATTCCTGATGGAGCCTATGTAAACCTGGGAATTGGCATGCCTGAGCTGGTAGCCGATTACGTTCCGGAAGGCAGGGAGGTTATTTATCATACCGAGAACGGACTACTTGGGATGGGCCCTGTACCTGACGAAGACAAAAGGGATCCCGAGCTGATCAATGCCGGAAAGAAAAATGTGACTACCATTAAAGGTGCCTGTTTCTTTCATCATGCAGATAGTTTCACCATGATTCGCGGAAAGCATATCGATATTTGTGTGCTCGGCGCTTATCAGGTTTCGGAAAATGGTGATATCGCCAACTGGTCAACCGGAAAACCCAATGCAATTCCTGCGGTAGGTGGTGCCATGGATCTGGTTGCCGGAGTTAAAAATATCCTTGTAATCACCACCCATACCACAAAAGACGGAAAACCAAAACTGGTTAAAAACTGCACTTTCCCATTAACAGGAAAAGGTGTAACAAAACGCATCTACACCAATCTGGCCATCATTGATGTAACCGAAAAAGGTTTTGTGGTTCAAAAAATGGCTCCGGGTGTTGATCCCGAATACCTCCAAAAATATACAGAGGCCGAATTATTTATTAATCAATAAACCAAAAAAAACAAAGTGAGCACACCGCATAATGTTAACCGTAAATACAGTTCAGCATTATATAAAAGGGCAAAAGAGGTTATTACAGGTGGAGTGAGCCGAAACACGATTTTTCATCGCCCTCATCCTTTTTATGTAGCTGAAGCAAAGGGGAGCTATGTAACTGATATTGATGCCAACACCCGTGTTGATTTCGCCAACAACATGGCATCACTGATTCACGGGCACGCCCATCCGGAGATTAATGATGCCGTTATAAAACAGCTTCATCGTGGCACAGCTTATACATTGGGCACGGCTATCGAGGTTGAATTTGCTGAATTGCTTTCCGCAAGAAACCCTGATTTCGAAAAGATCAGGTTCGTTAATTCGGGCACTGAAGCTGTGATGTCGATGATCAAAGCTGCACGGGCACATACGGGAAAATCAAAAATTGCCAAAGCTGAAGGTGCCTATCATGGTACTTATGATTTTGCTGAGATCAGCCAGATTGTTAAACCTGCCAACTGGGGAGAGTTAGACAAACCAAACTCGGTTCCGGTTACCATGGGCACGCCCGAATGTGTAACTTCCGATGTGATCATCTTTCCATACAATGACACCGAACGAACCATAAACCTCCTCGAAGCAAATAAAAAGGAACTGGCCTGTGTATTGCTCGACCTTGTTTCTCATCGCGTTGGTTTATTTCCAATTGATGCTGAATATGTGGAGGCCGTTTATAACTGGACCAGAAAAAACAAGGTGCTTTTTGTTTTGGATGAGGTGGTAACCTACCGGGTGGCCTACAGTGGAGCACAGGATATTTACAACATCAAGCCGGATATGACGGCCCTTGGAAAAATCATCGGAGGAGGGTTCCCGGTTGGAGCCGTTGCCGGTAAAGCCGATGTGATGTCGGTTTTTGATCCAACGCGGAAAGTGATCAAGCAGCCACATTCTGGTACTTTCTCTGCCAATCCAATCACCATGACTGCCGGAAAAGTAGCCATGGAGCTCTTCGACAAGCAAGCTGTTGACGACATTAATAATATGACCGAAATAGCTAAGAAACAACTGCGTGAAGTCATCAAAAAAGCTGATGTACCGGTTACAATTACCGGGGCAGGATCCATGTTTCGTTTTCATTTTCGTCATGAGCAACCTCAAAATCATCGTGAAACCTACCAAAAGCCAGAAGAGATCAGGCTGATCAGAGAAATTCTTGATTACCTGTTCTATGATGAAGACCTTATTATGATCAACACTTTTGCCTGTATGTTTGCCACAACCATAACTCAGGTTGAAGTGGACAGGTTGACAGAAGGTATATTTAATGCTTTTACCAAATTCAAAAAGGAAATCGAAAGTTTCGCCAAATAAAAATTCAGGATTATGACCAATGTTTATATATGCGATGCCATCCGGACACCCGTGGGGAAATACGGAGGAGGCCTTTCATCCATCCGGCCCGATGATCTGGCTGCCATTCCGATCAAATCGATTGTTGAACGAAATCCGGATGTGGATTGGCTGGAGCTGGATGATGTGATGATGGGATGTGCCAATCAGGCCGGCGAAGACAACCGCAATGTTGCCCGCATGGCAGTGCTGCTATCGGGCTTGTCGCATACAATCCCGGGGGTAACCATCAACCGCCTTTGCGGATCAGGTATGGATGCCATTGGTACCGCGGCAAGGGCTATCCGGGCTGGTGAAGCCAACCTGATTATTGCAGGCGGCGTGGAAAGCATGTCGAGATCCCCATATGTGATGGCCAAGCCCGGTAAGCCTTTCTCCAGAACACCCGAAATCTACGATACTACCATCGGCTGGCGCTTTGTAAATAAAATCATGGATAAGCAATATGGGACAGAATCACTGATGATGACCGCCGAACATATTGCCAAAGAACAGAACATAAGCCGTGAAGACCAGGATAAGTTTGCGTACCGGAGCCAGGAGAAGACCCACCATGCACAGCAGGACGGGAGACTCGCCGAAGAAATTATTCCTGTATCGGTTCCGCAGCGAAAAGGTGATCCCTTAATCGTTGACAAAGATGAGCACCCACGTTTTTCACCACTCGAGAAACTGGCCTCGCTGAAGGTACTTACAGGACCCGACGGTTCAATTACAGCTGGCAATGCCTCCGGAATTAACGATGGCGCAGCAGCACTGCTCGTTGCTTCGGAAGCGGCTGTTAAAAAATACAACCTCATCCCGAAAGTTAAAATCCTGGGAATGAAAGCTGCGGGCGTTCCACCCCGCACTATGGGAATGGGACCTGTGCCGGCTACAGAAAAACTCATGAAACACCTCGGCATGACCCTCGGCCAAATAGATATCATCGAACTGAATGAGGCCTTTGCGGCACAATCACTGGGTTGTATTCGAACCATGGGGCTTGCAGACGATGACCCACGGATCAATCCCTTGGGTGGTGCCATCGCACTGGGGCATCCACTGGGCATGAGCGGTGCCAGAATTGTGACTTCCGCAATTTATGAGCTGCAACGGACTCAGGCCGGCAAAGCACTCTGTACCATGTGTATCGGAGTTGGGCAGGGCATTTCCACAGTGCTGGAAAGGGTTTAGTTCTGCTGTCCCAAGGCACAGGACGGTGCACGAAGTAGTATCTTTAGAATTCCAACTTTAGGGTTGCGATCCCTCTCGTACCTCGGGGCCAGCAACCCAGGCGAGGATTATTTCCCGATTTTAATCTGCCGGTTGGAGCGTCCTTCAACAGGGGCGAGTGGCTGCTCATTTAAATTGCGCTTTGCCTGATTCATGAATTCCTCCAGATCATGCATGCGAGCCAGCCGGGTAAATATATTTTCTGAATCTACAAACCATCTGGAAAAATAAGACCAATAGTCTTTCATCTTATTCAGGATTGGCCTGCTTCTTCCAAGTTTCGACCTTATTTCGCAATACAATTCCTGATGTAAATAAACCTGCCTGTTGCGCATGACTACCGGATCATCAGCACCATCTTTCCCCTGAATAATTTCGGCAAGTGCAGGATTGGTGAGAATTCCTCTGCCGATCATCCAGTTGCTGATTTGCGGATAGCGGTTTGACAATTTTTCAAAGCTCTCTAAATCGTGAATATCGCCACTAAAAACAATTTTTTGATTTAATTCTGAAATCACCTCATCCAGAAAATCCAGGTACATCTCGCCTTCATACTGCTGCAATCCGGTTCGGGGATGAATGATGAGAGACTCCAGCGGAAAATCGTTATAAACTTTTACCAGATCGTAGAATTCCTCCGGAACATGGTACCCCAGCCGGGTTTTGATGGAAAGGTTAACCGGAAGCAATGGGATAATCTGTTCGAGGGTTTCCCGCAATAAATCAGGATAAGGCAAAATACCGGCGCCACGTTTTTTCCGGGCCACGGTCCGTTTGGGGCAACCCAGGTTCCAGTTCAGGGTTTCGTAGCCCAGTTCCTGAAGCCGCAGTGCGAGGTTGATAAATTTTTTAGGATCGTTTCCCAGAACCTGTGGGATTACAGCTAACCGTTTGTTTTCAGCCGGCAAAACATCCCGGATATGCCGTTCACGGAAACGGCTACCTTCAGCCAGCGGAATGAAAGGACTAAGTGCCTCCGAAAACCCTGAATAAACCAAAGTCCATGACCGGCGAAACTCAACCTCGGTATATCCCTGAAGCGGCGCCAGATGAAAAATATGTCTGGATTCAGGATTCATGATTTTTCATTGGCCCCTGATTTTTCCGATAAAGCAGAAATTACCGACATAACCAGGTTAATATCATTGTCGGACAGCAGGGCTAACCGTTCAAAAATGCGATTGTAAATATTTGGATTGCCGGCAATTTTGGTTTCTGATAGCAAGGTGGTCAATTGCTCATTCATAGCTGTGAATTTCGACTGACCAACAGGATCGGGTTTAACCACATTCTTTTGAATATTCAGCTCTGACAAAAGATACGCGTAGAGCATCACCGCCTGTGAAAGGTTTAAAGAGGGATATGAAGCGGCCATCGGGACAAAAGTAGAAATATGGCACAAGCTCATTTCATCATTGGTGAGTCCGGATTCTTCACGGCCAAAAACGATGGCAACCGAGGAGATGCTTTGCTTTTTATTTGTAATAATCTTTTGTAATTGTTCAGCCGGGTGATGATCACCTTTTACCGATCGCGTTTTAGCACTGGTGGCCACCACAAAATCCATGTCTGCCACAGCCTCTTCCAAACTTTTAAAAACTCCTGCCTGATCCAGTATTTCGCCGGAGGCATGTGCCACCCATCTGGCTTTGCCCTGCCTGAACTCACAGGGATTTACAAGGCGAAGACCGGAAAACCCCATGGTTTTTATAGCCCGGGCTGCAGCGCCAATATTTTCAGGAACTGCCGGTTCAACCAATACAAAGTGGACGATCATAACGGCAAAAGTAACACAAACAAAAAAAGGCACCCTGATGCGTGCCTTTTTTCGAATATTAAAGTTTTTCGTTATTCTGGTTTTTCGCCAGATGGAAGCTCCAGGCCATATCCCTGTCGCTTATCTGCCTGCTTCAGTTTGAAAGCCAGGAATATCGAAATCAGGCCGCAGGCCACAAGTACCAGAATTGGAATGGTATAATCGTAATATGGCAATGTACCTGCAAGTTGTAACTCTTTTACCTTGTCGCTGATTTCTGCAGAAGAAAATCCCTGTGCTTCAAATCCTTTGCGGGCTTCCTTAAGCGCATCAACCACTTTTGGGTTAACCACCGTAAGCAAGGCTCCAATTCCCCAGAAGAACAATCCCAGGCCCCAGTTCTGTACGGTAAACATGGTTGAGTAAGCCGTTCCAAGCCTGTTCTCGGCCACGATTTTAGCAACCGAAGGCCACATTGCGGCGGGAACAAGAGAGAATG
>JAGYLT010000072.1 GCA_018400545.1 Bacteroidales bacterium | reverse complement strand
GAACTGAAACTCCCAACAAATCTGAAAATCAGCTTTCAGTTCGTAATTACCCGGGCCATAAGGCAAATCTTCCTGAAATATTTCACCTACACAATCGAAGGTGAAAATGGAAACCATGCCTTCCGGTTGTGCCGGATCAACTTCAAACGTATCGCTGTATTCACCTGCTTCATTTGTAAAAACGATATTAAAATAACTGTTAAAATTGGTAGAATCCGTGGCAATAAAAATAAACTGGTCAGGAAGCGGTTCACCGGTATCAACATCGGTAACAACTCCTGAAATTGTTACTGTCTGAGCAAACGAGTAAAACGAGAGCAAAGAGATAAATGAGAAAAGGAAGAAAAACTTTTTCATAGTAAAGTAAAATTTAAAAATGAATAATACGTGTTTTGATGACAAATTTGATTAAGCGCTAATCAGTTGTTTGAGGTAAGACAAGTAGATGGGATAATGGTTGCCTGATAATTCAAAATTTTGCATTCGTTAAGATATATTGGTAAAATGCGAGGGGTATTCAGGCTTTGCATTCATTAACTATGGGGCCACTTTCACAAACTTGACTGCCTCGCTAAACCCTGAATGTATTGAGGATACCTGCAAAAAATAGATGCCTTTGGTAAGCGCAGAAATATCAATAGCAGTCTGACCGTCGGCCTGCTGCCGGTTTATAGCAAGAATTTCCCTGCCTGCCAAATCGTTTATTGTAATTAGCAGGTCGCCGGATAATTCAGCATCAATAAATATCCTGTCGCTGGCCGGGTTGGGGAATACTTCAAGCTTTGCCAGCTCTGTTCCTGCAAGATCATTTACAGATGTAACATCTGTTTCAAACAATTCTAATTGCACATCAAACGCCGTGGGATTGGTCTCGCCCAGTGTGATGGTGACCGGTTCAGTGAACAGTCCGGTGGATTCGGCGTAAAGCGTGTAGGTGCCGAGGGCCAGATTTTCGAAGGTAAATTCGCCGTTTTCGTTGGAGTAAGCATAAGCCACTGCCTGGTCATTGCTGTTGAAAACTAAGATTTGGGAATCGTGGGCCGGAATCCGGGCATCGGTGCTGCTGTGGTGGCTAACGGCTCCTTTAATCGCTCCGACACCTCCTTCTGAATCAGGAATTTCTTCAAGGTGAACGTTTACATCGTAGTGGCTTGTATCGGTTAAAAATAATGGCGGCGTATGTTGCCAGCGTTTCTTATCGCCAAAATAGGCCGGGAAAAAGTAGGGTGCATTAGCCGAACCATTGGTGAGTCTGACCTTGATCAGGTAATGGTCTTCAAGTAAAAACAAGGAGTGGAAATATCCCAGCTCGGTCACCTCCGATGTATCCATACTCATCACATTGTTATCATCGTGATACCGGTAAAGATAAACAATGGCGGTGTCACCGGTCGGATCAGGATTGTTGATCGGGAAGTTTCCGGTATAAATAAATCCACCGATATGAAAATAATCAGGTGTTTGCATGTTTGCTGATTTTGTATCCACACAATCTTCGCCCCAGGGATTTATTTTGGTCACCGTTAGCGAGATTTCATATTCACCGGGATTCTCATACTGATGCACAGGATTTTGAGCTGTAGAGGTATTTCCATCACCAAAGTCCCAAAGCCATGAATCAGGTTGATTTTCGGAAAGATCGTGAAAATGGTAAAGCAACGGCTTGTTCACCCCCGAATCGGGGTGCATGATAAAATTTGCCGCACATTCGGGCATGGCAACATAAACCTGCACCTGCTTTGCGATGCTATCGCTGCAAAAGCTCAACGAATCGGAATTGTAAACCAGTAACTGAACCGTGTAAAGTCCGGTGTCGGCATAAACATGGGTGGGATTTTGCGCTGTTGAAGTTGTCCCATCACCAAAGTTCCATGACCACGCATTTACCGGGCCTTCTGACAAATCCGTAAATGAAACAGTAAGAATCTCATCCGGGATAACTTCGAAATCAAAATCCGCTGTGCAATATTCCGGGGCTTCCACGAGGATTTCCTCACAATATAAACTTGTGCAAGTTCCGGTGATATCAACCACTTCAAGGCAAACTCCAAAAAGCCCTTCTTCTGCAAAAACATGCGTGGGGGAGGGCTCATCAGATGTTGAGCCATCGCCAAAATCCCAGTTCCATGAAACGATCTCTCCGGTCGATTCATCCATGAAATTAACTGAAAAGGGGTTTTCCGGGTCCTGATCATAAGTAAATGCGGCTTCACATTCGGCTTGTAAGGGAATAGAAACAGTTTTACATATGGAGTCAAAACAAGATGTTTCTAAATCAAAAATACCTAAACATACCTCAAAATCACCCTCAGCCTGGTAAGTATGAACGGGATTTTGTTCATCTGAGGATGTTCCATCACCAAATACCCAAAAATACAGATCAATCTCTGGTGTAGAGAGGTCTGAAAACTGTATGGTAAATGGATCTCCCTGGAAAACTTCGAATTCAAAATCAGCCTCACAGTCATTGGCATAAACTTCCACATCCATGCAAAAGACGTCATTGCATGATCCTACACTATCACTAATGGTAAGGCAAACAGGATATATACCAGGGCTGTCATATTCATGCACCGGGTTGGGTTCGTCGGAGTTGTTACCATCGCCAAACTCCCAATACCACTCATCAATATTTCCGATGGATTCATCCAAAAACTGAAATGTTCTGTAATTTGTGCTGTCCTGGGTAAAAGAAAAATCTGCCTCACAGTCACCCTGAATGGCCTCTTTAATATCATTATCAGATTCAGGCGCCAACTGCACTTGGAAAATTTCGGCTGATTGACCCGAATATGTATCAGCCAGCAAAATCCCATTGATGGTTGATGCTAAAAAAAAGACAAATAATATGTTCAATATCCTGAAATCCATTTTCGGTTCAATACTTTAAAAGTTCACGAAAATACCACCTCTTACACCAATGCCATAAGGATTTTTTAATGTTTCATCATTTATATCATACACCGAATTAATGTAGTATCTGTAGGTTGGCTCTGCCAAAAGTCCTACCCGTTCGGTAAACTGCAGCCTTAGCGCGAGGCTTACCAGAACCTGCACGTTGGTGTTGAGCCTGGACGCCGTAAAATTATCCACGCTTGAAATCCGCGCACCCGGCCCGGTCTGGAAATTCAGGGTGGGCTCATCGCGGTTCAGCAGGAACGAAAAGCTGGGGCCGGCTTTGATGTGGGCCGAAAAAATGCCGCTTTCCATGGCTTTGTAGCCAAACATCACCGGAATTTGCAAATACGCATAATTGTTCCGGGTTTGCTGATGCGAATGATGCTGCACCGTATCCCACACTTCCACGGTATGGGTATGATAAATCAATTCGCCCGGGTTTTCCGGGTCGATTTCAAAACCGCTGACTCCCTCATAAAATCCGATGCTGTCGTAGGAATTGATGTTCACCATATAATCGCCCAGATCATCAAAAACGCTGTATTCTAAGCCGGTCTGGATGATGTACCTTTCGGTGTTGTAGCTTACCGCCACACCTGCAAGCCAGCTGTTTTCCCTGGATTCGGATGCCAGCCGGTGATATTCGGTAATCTCGGGAGCGAAATATGCCGATACACTGAAATAAGGTTTGCAACCCCGGTTAAAAAATCCCTGTGGATACTGGTAATTTCTTATTGCAGGACGCTGGCCATAATTGTCAGGCTTTGCCGTATGAAAAGAAATCCGGCCTGGCTTGGGCATTTTCTGCATGGCCCCCATCGACTTATTGATTTCGATGAGTGTTTCAAGTGTTGCTTCTTCAGTGCCCATTTCGTTAACGTCCGAAATACTTCCCGCTTCGCCGGTTGCAGGCTGATTGTCTGAAAGCATTTGGTTGTCAGCGCGGATAGTTTCCGAATCTTTTCCAACAGCAGTTTGCATTGCATCCGGCTTCTCAGCTACAGCCCGGATTGCATCGCTATCATTTGTAAGGGTTGTTGCTGTAACGCCTGCTCCGGCGGTCTTAACTACTTCTTTAGAGTTCCTTGCAGTTGAAACAGATTCTTTAGCTATGGACTTTTCATAGGATTGATTGCTGTTTTCTGTATCATTTGCCGCGACAGCTTCTGTTGGTTCGGCCGCCGCAGGATTTGGCGTTATTATTTCATTTTCAGGCTGATCAGCCTTTATTGGATTCTCAGTCTGAACATTTGTATTGCCTATAACATCCGGTAAATCTTCAACAATATTTTGCTGATTTGTGGTTTGTGCAGCCTGATCGATGATTTCCAGATCCGTAACAGCCTGTCGTGGCTGATTGGTTTCATTATCGGGCTGCGTAATTTGCTGATCGTTTTGCGCGGTCTCAGCAAACGGCTGCCCTGACGATTCCCCAATTTCATCGCCACCGGGAATTACCCAGAAGCCGATCAAAACGGCCAGGATTAGAACGCCTGCAACGGAACCCAGCCATACCCGCGGAATGTTTCCAAACCTCAGGTGCAGCAGGTCGTACCAAAACATCTTACCGGAAATGTTTTCCCAAACTTTCCCGGAAGGCTGTTCAGTATAATCCTCAAGACCATCCTTAAAAACTTCATCAATATTTTTAAAATCCAATTTCATTATGTAATTGCGATTTTTTTAGTCCCGGTCAACCGGGTGATTTTCGAAATAAGCATACGACGTGCTTTGGAAAGCTGCGATTTGGATGTGTTAACCGAAATTTCCAGAGTGTCTGCAATATCTTTGTGCGAATATTGCTCAAAAACATACAGGTTGAAAACCATACGGTATCCTTCAGGCAGGCTATGGATTAACTCCATGAGCTGTTGCCTTGGCACATCCACTTCCTCAATTTCTTCCTCATGTTCGTCGTTTGAAATCGTTTCATCAACTTCATCAATGTCAGTGTGAAACTGATGTTTCTGATTCTTTTTGTAATATGTTATTGCGGTGTTTACCATAATTCTTTTCATCCACCCTTCGAACGACCCATCGCCTCTGTACCCGCTTATTTTGGTAAAAATCTTAATAAATCCCTCCTGCACCATGTCTTCAGCCTCATCCTTACTTTTTGCGTAACGCAGGCAGATACCAAGCATCAGCGGCGCATACTTTTTATAGAGCATATTTTGCGCATGTCGTTTTCCCTTTGAAACGCCTTCAATTATTTTGGTATCCACTTCCGACATATTTCTGCTATAGTATTGACTTCCGGCAAGCTGAAAGGTTGCCTGAAAAAGCAAACTTTACTTCAAAACTATTTAACATCCTTTATTTTTGTGATAAGATTATCCGTTTAGCTGAGTTTTGTTTGCCTGGAAACACGCCACTTAAAGATAATTAACAATTATTAACATTCTTTAAGCGGTCTTTCCCTGCCGATATGGACGACTGATAAACCGAAAAATCCGCATCAAAAATCAGATTATACATTAAACAACTATTTTTGCTGTTTTATAGCAACAAAAACAGCATACTACTATGAAAGGTTTAATACTCGTATTACTAATTTGTATTTCAGCATTATCATCATCTTACGCTCAGGAACTGACCGGAAAAGTTGAAAAAAAGGATGGTAAAGTTTACATCGACGGTTTACCGCTTTTTACCGAACAAGACCTGGAAGGTTTCAGGGATTTGCCTCAGCTTAAACTAAACGAAAGTTCCAAAACAAGGAATTTACCTGTAGTGGTTGACAACTCGGAACAACAATGGTTCCGGCCAATTTTCGATCAGGTAGCCCTTGAATGTGGGCAGGCCAGTGGGGTTGCCTACACATTTACCTACGAAATCAACCGCCTGCGCGACCTCCCGGCCAATATCATCGAAAATCAATACCCGACCCATTTTGTGTACAACTGGTCGGGTTTTGGTTCCGGCAGTGCAAGCTCATATTTCGACAGTTGGAATATCATTAAATATACCGGAACACCCAATGTGGTGGAGTATGGCGGATCGTTGAGCTACGGAGGAAATGCCCGCTGGATAAACGGTTACGACCTTTACTACAGCGCCATGCAAAACCGGATTTGGGATTTTTATTCCATTGATGTAACCACCGAGGAAGGCCTGCTGACCCTGAAAAACTGGATCGATAATCACTTGAACGGAGAAGAATCAGGCGGCGTTGGCAATATTTATACTGCTGCTATTGGTGTAAATCATACCCTGCCACCCGGCACCCCTGAAGCCGGAAAATATGTTGCGCTTGGACTTCCCTCTTACTCAAATCATGCGCTGTGCGTAGTGGGATATCACGATTCTATCCGATACGACCTGAATAACGACGGACAATACACAAACGATATCGACATCAATAACGACGGCGAGGTAAACCTGCTCGACTGGGAAATTGGCGGTGTAAAGCTGGCCAACAGCTATTATGCTTCTTCATTTGGTGATGGCGGTTTTGCCTATCTGCTTTACAGCGGATTGTGCAGAAAAATGGAACCCCTTGGCGGGCCATGGAATGGGGCAGTGCACGTAATAAAAGCAAAAGAGAATACGGAACCTCAACTTACATTCAAGGTTACTCTTACCCATAGCTCCCGAAACAAAATTAAGGTAATGGCCGGGGTAGCAACTACACCGGGCGCAACCGAACCGGAGCATATCATCGATTTCCCCATCCTTTCCTATCAGGGAGGAGATAAATACATGTCCGGCGGGAACCAGCAAGAAGATAAAACCCTGGAGTTTGGGCTGGATGTCACAGCACTTCTCGACTATGTTGAAAATGGAGAAAATGCCAGGTATTTTCTGCTCGTGGACGAACATGATCCCTACAATGGCGGCACCGGTTTAATCGATAATTTTTCCTTGATGGATTATACCTTCGAAACTTTTGAATACCCATGCAGTGAAACCAATGTTCCGCTTGTGGAGAATGGCCTGACAACACTTTTTGTGGATGCTGAAATCTCTTTTGAAAAGCCATCGGTGGTTAATGAAGAACTTCCATCGGCCACTGTGAATGAACCCTACATCCAGCAAATGATTGGTGATAATGGTTCCGAACCTTATCAATGGAAAATTAAACAGCAGTATGATGTGGAAGAAGGAATAAACGCTTTTCCAAATATCACTACCCAGCAGTTGAATCCGAACAGCCAGACTTCAGGTTATGCTGAAAAAGAAATTCCTTTTGAATTTCCCTTTTACGGTAAAACCTACAACAAAGTCTATATGCACACCGATGGTTACCTGATGTTTAAGGATGATAATTTTCCCTGGATTTTTGTGATCGATCAGCAAAACCTACTTAAAAACATGCGGAACATTTCGCCGATGATGAGTAAGACCCTACAGATACAGGGTGGTGGCAGTTTGTGGTATGATGGCAACAACCAAAAAGCTTCTTTCCGCTGGGATTCGAGGGAGTATTCAACCGGCAACCAGCAAAATTTTGCAGTCAGTCTTTACCCGGACGGGCAAATAGAATTCTACTATGATGATTGCGATATCGCCAGCTACAACCAATGGTTTGCCGGTATTTCCGACGGTGACGATTTTAACAATGTTGTGCTGGATATCTCCAATACACAGATACAGCAGGGTACGATGATCACACTTGATCCGGCATACAACCGGACAGAAATGACCATTTCCGAAGATGGTGAATTTCATGGCACACCCACAGAACCATACGAGGGCGTTGATGTAGAATTTTTCCTGAAGGATGCCAATGGAATGAAAAATACCAAAGAACTGATATTCTCCACTGATGGCGCCAACAACATTGTAATTCGTGATGTATTTGTTATGTCGGGCGATAACAGCATCATCGAATATGGCGAAACCGCATCCCTGTCGGTAGAGTTGAAAAACATTGCCGACAGTGTGGTGAATGCCGGAGAAATGGTGTTAACCACTTCGGACCAGTACATCAGCTTCACCGACAGCACCGAGATGCTGGAAACTTTTGAGCCCGGCGAAACCAAGTTGGTTGAGGATGCATTTCAGTTTGAGGTTTCCGATGACGTGCCCAACAGCCACAATATCATTATCTCAACAGCCATCGAAGCCGGTGCCAATCTTTACAACAGCTACATCTATCTCGAAGCTTACACCCCGATCCTTGGAATTGGCGCTTCAAATTTTTCGGATGATAACAACAACCATCCCGAAGCAGGTGAATCGGGTCAAATGACGGTAAAAATTAAAAATATCGGAGGTGGTGCGGCACACAACATCAACGCGGAATTATCCATCAACGATCCGTTTATTACCGTTACCGAAGGAACCTTTTCCATCAACCTGATCAACGGTGGCTCTGTTGCAGAGGCTGTTTTCGACATTGAGATTAATGAATTAACGCCTTTGGGCTATACTACTAGTTTTAATATTTCTGCCACAGCTGACAACAATTACTCAGCCTCCGGAAGCATCCCCATCTCGGTTGGATTTATTTTCGAAGATTTCGAGACCGGGGATTTCAGCCTGTATGAGTGGGAATTTTCCGGTGATGCGGATTGGGTGATCGATACCTTTGATCCTTATGAGGGCATTTATTGCATGAAATCGGGTGATATCGAAGATGATCAGGTAAGTACTGTTTCCGTTACCATGGACGTGTTGCTCGATAACGAGATCAGTTTCTACAGGGCGGTGTCCAGCGAAAGCAGCTACGATTATCTCCGCTTTTATATCAATGGTGTGCAGCATGGCCAATGGGCAGGTGAGGAAGGATGGGGACTGACAACCGTTCCTGTTGAAGCTGGTGAACACACTTTTACGTGGTCGTATGAGAAAGACTATTCCGTATCCAACGGACTGGATTGCGGATTTGTGGATTATATTGTTTTCCCGCCCAGCGGACAGTTAAACATGGCTGTTTCGGCAGGGCCCGACATCAGCATTTGTGAGGATGAAACCGCATTCACCGATGCATTTGTGGTAAATGCCGAAAGCATGGAATGGTCCACCTCAGGCGATGGAACTTTTAACGATGTGTCGGTACTGGATCCCGAATACACTCCTGGTCCTGAAGATCTGAACAGTGGCATGGTTGACCTGTCAATCACAGCCTGGGATTACCAGGGTGATTCTCAGACGGATATTACCACTCTGTTCATTTATCACATGCCAATAGTTGATGCAGGAGAATACATGGATTACTGTGAAGACATTGTATCATTCGAAATAAGCGGCTTGGCAATTAATTCGGATGATTATTTCTGGTTCACTTCGGGTGACGGAACTTTCAGCAATGGTAATGTACTTGAAACAACCTATTTCCCGGGAGATAATGATATTGCCAATGGTGAAGTGGAAATATCGCTTAACGCCAATGCTCAGGAACCTTGTGAGGGGCTTATCAGTGACCATATCTACGTTGAGTTTATGCCTTTGCCGGAAGTTACCTTTGACGAAATTCCGTTGCTGGGACTGAATTCTCAACCTTATGAGCTCACCGAAGGCAGCCCGGAAGGTGGCGTATATTCAGGGCCGGGCGTTGAGGACGGATGGCTTTATCCGGAAGTTGCCGGCGTTGGCGTACATACGCTCACCTACACTTACGAAGATGAAAACGGATGCGAAAACTTTGCAGAGCAGGAAGTTACCATCGATGAATACGTCGGGATTGGTGAGGTTGCAGGAGAAAATATTCAAATTGTACCAAACCCAAGCCGGGGCTTATTTAATGTGTTTGTCGGTACGAAAATAGGCAGCCGCATTCAGGCAACGGTTTACAATGCCTCCGGTGAGGCTGTTTTGGTGAATGCCTTCAATGCAGTGGCTGATGGAGCGAAACTG
>JAGYLT010000071.1 GCA_018400545.1 Bacteroidales bacterium | reverse complement strand
ACCGACCGGATCAGAGTCAGGAAAGTATTTGTCAGCCAGGCGCTCTGTTATCACAAGCGAGTGTTTATCGGTGAGTGCATTTGCAGGATCACCTGAAAGAAAATCCCAGGTAAACATTTCAAATACACCTGGATCGGCAAATTTTAAATTGTCCTCGTTGAATTTTTTTCCTCCTGCCTCCATGGTTCCCGTACGGCGGAAAATACGTGTCATCTGCTCAACTCCGGGCAGTTTCCCATGTATATGGTCCCACAAAACACCGGGTTTAATGGCATCATACCCTCCTGTTTTGGGCGAATAACCAAGCAGGCGGTAAATCCGGCCGCCTTTTTCGTGGTATCTGTCATAGCCGGTTTCCTGATCTACATACAGGTAAATAATAATGCAGGCAGCAAAACCAATAGCGAGACCGAAAATATTTATGAAAGAAAAAACCTTGTTGCGAAGAATGCTTCTGAATGTGATACTGAAGAAATTTTTAATCATAGCCTTGTTTTCATATTTTGTTTTCTGTTTTTTTCAGGGCAATGATTTTTATTAGCGAATGAGATGATATAAAAGAATCAGCTGCTCACCAGCCCTTCGTCCGCATCCACGTGACGCCGGATAATCCGCTTTTTCATATCGGGCAGGCCAATGATACGTTTCAGGTTTTCGCCGGTGAGCTTTTGATGGCTTACCTCGAAACTGGTATCACCATCCAGCAGGAAAGTGCCGCTGCACATCCTTCCCGAATTGTCCAGCTCACCATAAAAAGAAATCGTGGTGTTCCGGATCTGAAACGAAAAAGTATTGCTTTCAATTCGGATTTCATCCATTGTAAAACTTCTGTTGCGGTTGTCCGACTCCAGGAAATACACTCTGCCCTCCACCTTACCTTCCATATTCACATCAAACACCAGCAGGCTGGAAAGCGACAATTCACCCCCGGAATCTTTTTCCATCCAGTAACCGCTAAGGCCATCGGATTTATCCTGGGCCATGCCCCCTGTGGCGTAAATCATTACCCAAAAGAAAAAAATACTGTATCTCATAGTCATCTGATAAAGAGGTAAAACCCGGCCGGAAGAATTCTTATCAGAATAACCGGCCGGGGTTTACTCATTTACATCACAAAGATTTTTACTATCTGTTTCATATTTTATTTTTCGCCCTACTACCTGAATACCAGCTTGTCCTTACTGCCAAATGCATCGTAGGATGAAATGATTACTTCTTCTCCCGGCAACAGCCCGTCGAGCACTTCATAATAATTTGTGTTCTGCCGGCCAAGCCTGATATTGCGTTTGGTGGCAAATTCGCCGGAAGCATCCACCACATACACCCAGTTACCGCCGGTTTCCTGGAAAAACCCACCGCGTTTTACAATGGTAGCATCCCGCGGGCTGCTGAACTGTAGCCGCAGTTGCACGGTTTGCCCGCGTTTGATGCCTTTTGGTTCCTCGCCGGTAAATTGCAGATCCACCTGAAAGGAACCATTGGTTACATCGGTGTAGATTTTCATGATTTCGAGCTGATAGGTTTTGCCGGCAAAGTCGAATTCGGCCTTCTGGGCAAGGTGCACCGTGGAAATATAACGCTCATCGATGGGAGCACGCAGTTTAAAACCATCTTTCATCAGGTCGATCTGACCCAGGTGCTCGCCTGCCGATTTAGTCTCTCCGATCTCCACACTGAACGACGACAGCTTACCATAGGCCGGAGCCTTGATAAAAAGGTTTTCAAGGTTTTTATTCAGCAAAGCCAGGTTGTTCTGCATCCGCTCGATCGAATTGTTGATCTGGTGGGTCTGATTTACCATCGATATAGAATCCAGCCGCTGCAGCTCCAGCGAAATCTCCAGTTGTTTCATGGTGAGTTTATGCTCACGCTCGGCATCTTCGAATTCCTGTTCGGAAATCAGTTTTTCGTCGAAAAGCTTTTGCTTCCTGTTGAAGTCGAGATTCACACGGTCGATTTCAGCAAGCAGGTTCACAATCTCGAGCTGGCGCACAAACTGGCTTCGCTCCAGGTTCACTTTCGAATTCTGCAGATTATTGATGGCATCGTACATTCTTGTTTCCTGATCCATGTAGCGCAGCTCCATATCTGCATTATTCAGTTTCAGGATGGTATCCCCCTTTGCAAGTATGGCACCATCTTCCACAAACACACTTTCTACAGTACCCCCCTGCACGGCATCGATGTAGATGGTTGTTTTTGGATAAACCACGGCATCCACAGGAATAAACTCCTGGAAACGTTCGCGTTTTACCTCAGCAATCGATAACTGTTCCTGGTTTACGTAAAGCTTGCTTTGCTTATCCCTGAAAAACAGCAAATACAAAATAAAAAAACCGAACATCACCGAAAAAACAATGGTTAAAATCTTTTTTGCGGTCCACTTTTTCTTTTCAATTATTCTATCCATAACATTTCATTTTACAATGGCGGAGTTTGGCGAATACTGTGCCACGAATTATAATACCCTGATCAACAGCAGATAAATAAAGGCTTTTGATGTGTTCGAAATTGTTTTGTTCAAATTCGACCATTTTTTTGTACACATACGAACATTCTTTATATTTTAGCCGATAAATTAGAGACTGCTTAAATAATAAGCCTTTACGGGAAACCGAAAAATGCCCGGCATTAAACATAGCGTTCACTTACAGATTTAAACAATTTACAGGGCCTGTGCAAAAGCACTTTGCCAAAAGCGTTTTGAAGCATAGCGCTAATAAAAATCAATTGAATATGGAAAAAGCTGATGCGAAGATTTTAATTGTTGACGATGATCAGGATGTATTGCTTGCCGCAAAACTCTTCCTGAAACAACACATAAAAATTGTGCACACCGAAAAAAATCCGGAAAATATTCCCAATCTGCTCCGGTCGGAAAACTACGATGTAATACTCCTCGACATGAACTTTTCCCGCGATGCGACCAGCGGAAAGGAAGGGTTTCACTGGTTGAATAAAATCATGGAAATTGATCCGGCAGCGGTGGTAATTTTCATTACCGGCTACGGGGATATCGAACTGGCAGTGCAAGGCATCAAGGAGGGCGCCACCAATTTCATCCTCAAGCCCTGGGACAACAAAAAACTGCTGGCAACCATTCAGGCCAATCTAAAAGTAAGATCATCGAAGGAAGAACTCGAAGACCTGAAAACAAAAAAACAGGTTTTTCTGGCAGACCAGAATAATGCCTGGGGCGACCTGATCGGAACGTCACAAACCATGCAGCAGGTGATGACCACCGTAAAAAAAGTGGCCATTACCGATGCCAACGTGTTGATACTTGGTGAAAACGGAACCGGAAAGGAACTCATCGCAAGGGCCATCCATAAAGCCTCGAAGCGAAAGGATGAGGTTTTTATCAGTGTTGACCTCGGCGCCATTAGCGAAACCCTGTTCGAAAGCGAATTGTTTGGCTACAAAAAAGGTGCTTTCACCGATGCCAAAGAAGACCGCGCCGGTCGTTTCGAAGCAGCCTCAAAAGGTACCATTTTTCTGGATGAGATCGGGAACCTTTCCACCAGCCTGCAATCCAAATTGCTGTCGGTACTCCAAAGCCGTAAAGTAGTCAGACTCGGATCGAATAAGGAAGTCCCCATAGACGTACGGCTGATTTGCGCCACCAATATGCCACTGTACCAGATGGTAAAAGAAAACAAATTCAGGCAGGACCTCCTCTACCGCATCAATACCGTAGAAATATCGGTGCCACCATTGCGCGATCGCATCGACGACATACCGCTGTTGGTGGAACACTTCCTGGAAGAATACTGTAAGAAATACAAACTCTCCAATAAGCGGGTGAACGCCTCTACACTGAAACGCTTAGAAAAACATCACTGGCCCGGAAACATCAGGGAATTGCAACATGCCGTTGAGCGTGCAGTAATCATGAGCGATTCAAATATTTTGCAACCTCACGATTTTTTCCTTTCACAGAACGATGACTCCGGAGATGGCACAGAACCGGAAACTTACAACCTGGAAGAAACCGAACGGATGCTCATCAGAAAAGTCATCGATAAGCATGGCGGAAATATCAGCAAAGCAGCCAAAGAGCTTGGATTAACGCGCGCATCCCTTTATCGCAGAATAGAAAAATATGGTCTTTAAAAGCTTTAGATTACAGGTGATAATCCGGGTAATCCTGCTGGCTGCCTCGATTATCCTGTTGATCGTCCTGTTCATCAGGGGCGGGCTAACAGTTTCTCCGATATTCCTCAGCCTGCTTGTTAGTTTTCAGGTATTTAACCTGATAATGTATGTAGAGCAGACCAACCGCAAGCTCACCACGTTTCTAAACAGCATCAAACACGCCGACTTCTCCAGTTCCTTCTCAGAAAAAGGCCTTGGAAAAAGCTTCGAAGAATTGAATTTCGCTTTCAACGAGGTGTTGAATGAGTTCAGAAAATACCGTTCTGAAAAGGAAGAACACCTGAATTATTTGCTCACGGTCATTCAACATATTTCCGTTGGGATGATCGCATTCCGGGCAGATGGGAAAATCGATCAGTTTAACCAGGCTGTTACCAGGCTTTTCAAAATCCGGTATATCAAAAATTTGAGCGATCTGGATGGCGTAGAGGAGGGATTATCGGAAAAATTATTGAAACTCAATGCCGGCGATAAAATCCTGATCAAGATATTTGTTGATGATGAATTGCTGCAACTGGCCGTTCACGCCACACAATTTAAAATGCGCGGGCAGCAGTTTACCCTGATCTCGTTCCAGAACATCCATAACGAACTGGAAGAAAAGGAAATAGAATCCTGGCAAAAGCTGATCAGGGTGCTCACCCACGAAATCATGAATTCGATTACCCCAATCTCGTCGCTCGCCGGAACTGTAAGAGGCATGCTGCTTGATGAAGAGGAAGCCGAAGTAAAGATGATCACACTCGACGAAGAGGACGTGGAAAGCGTACAAAGCGCCCTGAGCACGATCGAGAAGCGTAGCCAGGGCCTGCTGAATTTTGTTGAAATATACCGGAACCTTACCCGAATCCCCAAGCCCAATTTCAGGTATTTTCTGGTTTCACAGCTTTTCCAAAATGCTGAGCAATTGCTCGCACCTAAAATGACACAACACAATATTCACTACCAGCAATCCATCATGCCCGAAAACCTGATGGTTACAGCCGACCCCGACCTCATCGACCAGGTGGTGATAAACCTGCTCCTGAATGCCATTGATGCGGTGAAAGATAAAGCAAAACCTAAAATCGCAATGACTGCCTCAGACAGCAGCGGCAGGGTGAAAATTGAAATCAGAGACAACGGACATGGTATTAAGCCCGACATCATGGACAAAATATTTATGCCATTTTTCACTTCCAAAAAACATGGTTCCGGAATTGGTTTGAGCCTTTCACGACAAATTATGCATCTGCACAAAAGCAGCATTTCGGTCAGATCGAAACTGGGCGAAGGAACTGTTTTTACGCTTACATTCTAAAATTTATATCTTTGCTCCTGAGTTAACACCAGCGTATTATGAAAGAAAAACCAACCATCCTGATCATTGAAGACGATCAATACAATTATGACCTTCTTGAGGTGATCCTCACGGAACTGAAGGCTAAAATTTTATGGGCAAGAACCGCAAGTCAGGCCATGGATTATTTTAAGGGTGAGCAGGAAATCGACCTGGTTTTAATGGATATAAAACTTCCCGACAAGAACGGTTATGAGCTGACTAAGGAATTCAAAGCGATGAAAAGTGATTTGCCCATCATTGCCCAAACGGCGTATGCGCTAACCGGCGACAGGGAAAAAGCGCTTGAAGCCGGGTGTGACGACTACCTGGCAAAACCCATCAGAAAATCCAAGCTTTTGGATGCAGTTAAGGCGCAGCTTTCAAAATAAAACACATTAAAAAAGCCGGACCATTAAAAATGATCCGGCTTTTTTATTTCCGAGATAATATCTTAGTTACACTTCAAAACCTGTGTTAACTCATAATCTGCACTCTCGGTGAAACGGCCATGCTTTGCATTTTTAAATGCCTCGCAGGCATCGCTGTTTTTACCTTTACCCTTCAGGGCATTACCAAGTTCGTAGTAGAATTTGGCCTTGTATTCCACATTTTTACCGGCACTCATTTCCAAACCTTTTTCTGCGGAGGCAACTGCTTCGTCATATTTGCTGAGGCCATTGTTTGCCAATGCTTTGTAATAATAAGTGTCAGCGTTATCGGGATCGAATGTCAGGGATGCATCTAAGCAAACCAAAGCGCCATCCCAGTCCTGTGCCTGCAATTTCCTGGCGCCACTGGCCTGCAACAATTTCTTGGCGTTTTTGCGAACCCTGCTTTCCATTTTTTCATCACCGTCGGCAACTGCCAAATTGAGGGCTTTTTCAAATGATTCCTTCATGCTTTTGGTATCATCAAGCTTATTGTATGCCAGTCCCATACCCCAGAATGCGCGTGAATAGTCAGGAGCTATTTCAGCAGCCTTGTTAAAACTTGCCAGAGCATTATCAAAATCATCTGCTTTGTATAAGTTGTTACCTTGTGAGTAATAAAGCTTTGGGATGGTTTCTTCTGCTTTTTTCACCGTATTGGGATCATTATACTTTTTGCCATAATCGATAGCCTTTTCGAATTCTGTAATGGCTTTTTCAATTTTCTTTGCTTTAAAATCTGTAACTCCAATTTTGTAATACAACTGGGGAATTTGAGACTGAGCGTTGATTACGATCATTTCACCTTCCGGGCCTACCTGTTCTGCCACTTCCATAGCTTCTGTGTATTTTTGGATGGCAAGCTCAAACTTGTTGTTTTTTACTGCCTGGTTTCCTTCATTAAAAAGGTCTCCGGCCTGGTTGATGTCCTGAGAAAATGCAGCTAATGTGAACACCGAGAACAAAAGTGCAGCGAGAATTTTCATGTTGTTAAATTTCATAACAATTTGTTGATTTTATTTAAGATTCAAATAATTTACTTACATCGTTTAAAACGGGCGCAAAAATATAACTTTATTGATATTGTGATAATTACCCTTCTGTGATTTCAAATACGTTAACAAAAATTATGATTCATTATTTCCCATTAAATGAAAAAAATTTGCCGGCGTAAAGAAAATATCGTACCAGAAAAATTAATCAGTTAATAAACCCTAATTTTCCAACCATTGTTCAATTTCATCAATCTGAATTGCCGGAATGTCAAGTTTATTCTTTTTTCGGTATTTGTTGATGGCCTGCTGAATTTGTGCAGGCTTAGCATCCTTAAGGGCTTCAGGGCTTTCAAAACCAGCAGGGATCATATACGGAGCCCATACTTCTGAAACGCCTGCTTCTACAAAATCCTTCTCTGTAGGCTGAGCCTTTTTTTGCTCGGGCCGCATATGCGGAAAAAACAGCACATCCTGGATAGAATTTGAATTGGTCATGATCATGGCCAGCCGGTCGATGCCGATACCAAGGCCTGCCGTTGGCGGCATCCCATGCTCTATAGCTTTTAGAAAATCTTCATCCAAAACCATCGATTCGTCATCGCCGCGTTTACCCAGTTCCAGTTGATCTTCAAAACGTTTCCGCTGATCAATCGGATCGTTCAATTCTGAAAACGCATTGCATAATTCTTTACCATTGCAAATGGCCTCGAAACGTTCGACCAGTCCTTCTTTTTCACGGTGCTTTTTTGCCAGCGGCGACATCTCAACAGGATAATCGGTAATGAATGTTGGTTGTATCAGGTTTGGCTCACACTTTTCTCCAAATATTTCATCGATGATCTTACCCTTGCCCATTGTCGGATCGATTTTTACTTCCAGATCAGCGGCGGTTTTCACAAGGTCTTCCTCGTTCATTTCGGTGATATCGATGCCGGTGTATTCCCGGATAGCCTCAAACATGGTGTATCTTTTCCAGGGGCGTTTAAAGTCGATTTCTTTATCTCCAACTTTTAAAACTGTGGTGTCGTGCAAATCGAGCGCAACTTTCTCAACCATTTCTTCCACCAAATTCATCATCCATTCGTAATCCTTATAGGCCACATAAAGCTCGATCTGGGTAAATTCAGGATTATGAAACCTGCTCATCCCCTCATTTCTAAAATCCTTTGAAAATTCATACACACCATCATAACCACCCACGATAAGCCTTTTCAGGTAAAGCTCGTTGGCGATCCTGAGATACAGCGTCATATCCAGCGTGTTGTGATGGGTTTTGAAAGGCCTTGCAGCAGCACCTCCATACAGCGGCTGAAGGATGGGCGTTTCAACCTCCAGGTAACCTTGTTTATTTAAAAAGTTACGGATAGAATTAACCATTTGTGTTCGCTGTAAAAATGTTTTCTTCACATGCGGGTTTACGATCAAATCCACGTAGCGCTGGCGATATCGCAATTCCGGATCAGCAAAAGCATCATAAACTTTGTCGTCTTTTTCTTTTACTACAGGAAGCGGCCGCAAAGATTTTGTGAGCAATTTCATTTCGCTGGCCTGGATGGTGGTTTCACCCATCTTAGTGGTAAACACTTTGCCTTTGATGCCGATGATATCGCCAATATCGAGCAATTGCTTAAATACTTTATTGTAGAGGGTTTTATCCTCTTCCGGGCAAAGGTTGTCACGCTTCAGGTAACACTGAATCCGTCCGGTGGAATCCTGAATCTCCACAAACGAAGCAGCACCCATAATCCGGCGGCTCATGATGCGCCCGGCAATACTTACATTTTCGTACTGCTTTTCAGGATAATTTGCGTGGATTTCCTCTGCTGTAACATTCACTTCAAATTCCTCGGCAGGGTATGGGTCGATGCCCAGATTAATCAACTCCTGCAACGATTGCCGCCTGATTTTTTCCTGTTCTGAAAGTATGTGTGCCATAGGGTTCAAAAAAATTTGCGCAAAGATAGGATAAAATAACGGCCCTGAACGGTGAGCCCCTGAGAGATATTAAATCACAGATTCCGTACTTTTGCAGGCCAAAATCGATTTGAAAATGGCACCCCATTATAAACGCAAACCCGACTGGTTAAAGATTAAAGTTGCCTCCGGGAAGGAGTATGTGCAGGTGAAAGATATTGTGAACCGACATAAACTGCACACCATTTGCACCAGCGGACAGTGCCCCAATATGGCCGAGTGTTGGGGACTGGGAACGGCAACTTTTATGATACTGGGAGATATCTGCACGCGATCATGTAAATTCTGCGCCACCAAAACCGGACAACCTGAGACTGTGGATCAGGAGGAGCCAAAAAATTTGGCAGAATCAGTTCGGTTGATGAAACTAAAGCACTGCGTGATCACTTCCGTGGACCGTGATGACCTGGAAGATGGGGGTGCAAATCACTGGGACGAAACCATCCGGGTGGTAAAACGGGTAAACCCCGGAACTACCATCGAAGGGCTGATACCGGATTTTGGTGGAAATTCCGAGCTGGTTAAAATCGTTTTGGATGCAGGGGCAGAAGTAATCTCCCACAACCTGGAAACAGTCAGAAGACTGACACCACAAGTAAGGAGCGCAGCAGAATACGATCGCAGCCTGGAAGTGATCAGGCAAATCGCTAAATCAAAATCAGTCGCTAAATCAGGGATCATGGTTGGCCTGGGTGAAACTGAAGATGAAATTTTTGAAACCATGGATGATCTTTTGGCTGCCGGCTGCCGGGTGATGACCATCGGGCAGTATCTCCAGCCTGCTCGGCAAAATCTGGAAGTGGTGGAATACATTCATCCCGATACCTTTAAAAAATGGGAATCCATCGGATTGGAAAAGGGCTTTCATTTTGTT
>JAGYLT010000070.1 GCA_018400545.1 Bacteroidales bacterium | reverse complement strand
CTGATGGTGGTGAACTGGTACCACTTACCAACACAACCGGAATTGATGATATCATCGATGTAACATCATTATCAGTATATCCGAATCCGGCAGTTGAAACAATTAATGTTGACTTTGCTGTAAAACAAGATAATGACGTTACCCTCGAGGTACTGAATATACTGGGTTCAACCATGATTTCAAAAGAAATTAATAACCTGAGTAAAAATGCTGCCCACCGCGAAACCATTAATGTTCGTGATCTGCCGGAAGGTATTTATATCATGAGCATCAATGCCGGAACTTCGGTGGTAACACGCAAGATACAAGTAATCAAATAATAACCTTCATTTGATTTTCTATTGTCAAAACCCCCTCCTTTGTGAGGGGTTTTGACTTTATATATACACCATCCAGGTAACTGTCAAATATTAAAAACATTGATATTCATTACATTTATTAATTTTGCCGGATTCGTTTCATGGAAACGGTTATAAATAAAGGAAAACAGATAAACTTATTCAATTTGATTCTGTTAGATACTTTGACAGACAACGAAAACAGAAAACATGCAAACTTTTGAGACAGACACAAATAAGGACTTCCGTCTGCAAATGGCCCGTGAAAATGAGATGGACGGATATGAAAAGATGGATCTTTACAATCCCAAAACAATCGATAAAATTGGTTATCATTATTATGAGATTTTAAAATTGATTGGGGAAGACCCTGACAGGGAAGGATTGCTAAAAACACCTGAACGGGTTGCGAAGGCTTTGCAGTTTCTCACCCACGGCTATGATCTTGACCCGAAGGAAATCCTGAAATCAGCCATGTTTGAAGAAGATTACCGCCAGATGGTGCTGGTAAAGGACATTGAGCTCTATTCGATGTGCGAGCATCACATGATCCCGTTTTTTGGTAAAGCGCATGTTGCCTATATTCCAAACGGGCGAATTGTTGGCCTGAGCAAACTTCCGCGCGTGGTTGATGCTTTTGCCAGAAGGTTGCAGGTGCAGGAAAGGCTCACAACACAGATTAAAGATGCCATACAGGATACACTCGATCCAATGGGCGTTGCAGTTGTAATTGAAGCGCAGCACATGTGCATGTCGATGCGTGGCATTCAGAAACAAAATTCAGTAACCACCACATCCGATTTTACGGGAGCCTTTTTGAGCGACAAAACCCGTGCAGAGTTTATTCATTTGATTGGGTCGAGACTGCATTAAACAATACTATATCTCCTGTATTCATATTTTCTCCTTCAAATAATCTTGATATAGATCTTCTTTTTCATTCCTCCAAAAATCAAAACCATTTGGTTCTGCCACCATATTTCTAATTTCGGTCTCCTCATCAACAATTTCCTCAACGAATGTAATTATTACTCTTGCTTTTTTCTTGAATGGAATGTCGTCAATTGGTTTTATATTTTCGCCGTCGTAAATACCGTTTATTGCTAGCATAATTCGCATTTTTGTAAAATTACAAATTAATCCACCACCAAAACCATGTATTTTGAATTTCGCCAGAAATCTTCAGTGCGGGTAATTTCAAAGCTCACATACCGCTTGTCATCCTCTCCTTTCCGCATCAGGTAGGCATCGGCAGGATGGGTTGTCACCAGCGAAACTTTTTTGCCATCAATCGGGAAAGTGGTTTTTTCGCGGGTGTCGATCTCGGTAAACAAACTCAGATCAACATCTGAATCCAGGGTTTTTACAGCACCAATACCAAGAATACCGCCTTCTTTGTCAATTACGCCTTTCTCTTTCAGTTCCTTTTTCGATCCAATGATGTACCACGCTGTATTCAATTCTTTTTCCTGAAGGTCGATCATCCGGCTTTGCTCCAGGTTTTCAATTTTCAAATCTGAAATGGAGGAATACAAATCCTGAACTTCAAAGTTGAGGCTTTCTAACTGGCCTACCAACTCCATGATTTCACGATCTTTATCCTTGATCATCAACTCAAAATTATCAATCATTCGCTTAAGCTGATTATTTTCCCCTTTGGAAGATTTTAATTTCAGGCTGAGGTTTTGGAGGTTTTCCCTGTTTTTCTGCATCAGATCATCAATGGCTCTAATGTCGCTCTTCACAGATGCAACCCGGTCACCATTTTCACCGGAAGCCGAATTTTTAACAATCAGCTTTTCCTTCATCCTGACCTGCGCCAGGTTTTCTTCAATTTCGTTAAAAACCTGCATGAAATTATTCACGTCCTCCTCACGCTGATCAAGCTCCTTTTTCAGTTGTTCATTCTCCTGTTTAAGCTGCTCAACCTCAGAATTATTGCAGGATACAGCTATCAACAAAAAAATTAAAAATACCGGAAATACATTTTTCATAGGTCGCGATTTAAATATTTTACTTGCAAGAACGTTTAGCTTGGTAAAAAATTGACAATCCATAAAAACTTTAAATACCTTCTCCCTTTTTCAAAATCAGGTATCTTTGCAAACTTTTTTAGATAAAATTTTAATAATTAATACATTATGTTCTCTCAAAATAGTCAAAACACCTATGAAGGCAGTTTCAGGAAGGTGGACAGCCTTACCCTGAGCAAAACATTTCTCACCAATGTTTTTGGCTGGATGTTTCTGGGCTTGCTGGCAACAGCCGGCACTTCCTGGATTTTTGCCGGCAACGCCTCCCTGATGGCACTCCTGGTAAGCGAAACCGGCATGACCACCCTCGGATGGATAGTTATGTTTGCACCATTAGGCTTTGTGCTGCTCATGAGTTTTGGATATCAGAAACTTTCATCTTCAGCATTGGTGATTATGTTTGTGGTTTACTCCATCCTGATGGGCATGAGCCTGAGTTTCATCTTCCTGGTTTACGAACTGGGCTCCATCGCCATGACGTTTGTAATAACCGCCGGTATGTTTGGGGCAATGGCACTGCTGGGCTACACCACAAAAACCGACCTTACAAAATTCGGCTCCATTTTGCTGATGGGCCTCATCGGCATCATCATAGCCAGTGTGGTCAACATGTTTTTGGGATCATCAACGCTGGATTATGTGATCAGCTTTTTGGGTGTATTGATCTTTACCGGCCTCACTGCTTATGATGTACAAAAGCTGAAAAGAATCGGCAGTTCAGTGGAAGGGGCCAGTGAAGCAGGGCGCAAGCTAACCATTATGGGGGCTTTAACCCTTTACCTCGACTTCATTAATTTATTTCTATTTTTGCTGCGTTTTTTAGGAAACCGACGATAAAACAACAACTTATGAAAGCATATGTGTTCCCCGGGCAGGGTGCTCAGTTTGTAGGGATGGGCAATGACCTTTACGAGAAGTATTCTGCTGCCAAAGAACTTTTTAAAAGTGCCAACAAAATACTGGGATTCAAGATTACCGACCTGATGTTTGAAGGCACTGATGACGACCTGAAACAAACCAAAGTTACCCAACCCGCCATTTTTCTGCATTCGGTTATTCTGGCCAGAATGCTCAGAGATAGTTTTCAGCCCGATATGGTTGCCGGCCACTCGCTTGGCGAATTTTCGGCGCTGGTAGCCAATAAATGTCTGACTTTTGAAGACGGATTAAAGCTTGTTTCGAAGCGTGCCATAGCCATGCAAAAGGCCTGCGAAATGGAGCCTTCTACTATGGCTGCAATCCTTGGACTGGAAGATGGCGTGGTTGAAAAAACGCTGAAGGAAATTAGCGATGTGGTTGTTCCGGCAAACTATAACAGCCCCGGGCAAGTGGTTATTTCGGGATCGATGTCAGGCATTGACATTGCCTGTTCGAAACTGAAGGACGCCGGCGCAAAACGTGCCCTGCCGTTAAAGGTTGGCGGCGCTTTTCATTCACCATTGATGGAGCCGGCCAGGCTCGAACTGGCAAAGGCCATCGAATCCACCAGATTCAGCAGAGGCATCTGCCCGATTTACCAGAACGTGACTGCACAGCCGGTAAATGATCCGGAGATTATTAAATCGAACCTGATCGCACAATTAACCGCTCCGGTGCGCTGGACCCAGATCATGAAAAATATGATTGCCGATGGCGCAAAGACTGTGGTGGAAGTTGGTCCCGGAACTGTGTTGCAGGGACTGTTTAAAAAGTGGATCAAAATGAATGTGAGCAGCGCAGTGATTGCAGATTAAAGATCAACCAAAAAAATACGCATAGAAAAACAGCGGGGCAAATGCTCCGCTGTTTTTATTTTTTATTTATTCTTTTCAATTCCTTCACATCCAACAAATCTTTATACCTGGATGATTTGAGTTTACTATTTAAAAGGTCTTCTAAGGATATTATGTTCCATTTTAAAAACATCTGATCTTTAACCTGGTAAACTATAGATTCTTTGAATGCCTCTTCAAAACTTTTACCAGGATTAAAACTTGTTAGCAACTCAATTTCAAGATCAGGACTAATTTTGATAGATATATTTTGATTTCCTTTCTTCACCTCAGATGGCAAATCTTTGAGATTAAATTTTAGTTGGTTTAGGGCAATCAACAGCCTACTCAAATTTTGTGGTTCAGGATCAATCCAAAAATCGATGTCTGCAGAGTGCCGTTTATAACCATAATAGTTTACTGCACTTCCACCAACAAGAAGCATCCTTACATCATTTTGTTTGCATGCAGCAATAAATTCATAAACCTGTTTATTGAAATTACTTTCCATTAGGCATGGTTAAAACAAAATTGTTTTTTTTGTCATTTGGATGTTTGTAATCATCAGGGAGAGGAAATAGATGCGGGCGGCATACCATTTCAATGAAAGCTTCCAACCTTTCACCCGGGGATAGCTTCAAAAACTCCGCCTCCCTCCTATTGTTGTTCTCTTCTTTTGATCCAAAAAAAATTTCCATGATTTACAAAGATAATTAATTCCCTGCCAGACAAATGTTCACTGGAATTGATATTTTTATTTTACAAGGTGGCATTTTTCAATTTGCCGGAATCGATCAATTTTTGCAAATATTTTTCATGCCGGGCCTTTTGCAGCGCTTCAAGGTAATGTTGATTGTGCATATCGCTTCCTGCCAGGTCAACCATGCCTTCATCAATGAATTTTTCAGCCATCTTTTTCACCTCATCCGAATAATATCCGGTCAGGGAATTGATATTGATCTGAAACAAAATCCCGCGATCTTTAATCTCCTGATATTTCCTGAAATTTCTGAAAAAATAAGAGTAGCGCTCGGGATGAGCCAGAATAATATTGTAGCCTTCAATTTGCAGGTCGAACATATATTGCTGCCAGTTGGGATGCTCATTAAAATAAGAAAACTCGATCAGCAGATGCTTTTTACCAAAAGTCATCAGTTTGCCTGATTTGTACTTTTGTTCAAACTTATCGTCGATGAGATATTCAGCCGCTGCCTCCATCTCCATTTGTATGTTTTGCTTTTTCAGTTCACGCTTCACGCGTTCAAGCCCGGGAAGAATTGTTTCGGGGGAGTTCTGGTAAAACTCGCCCTGAATATGAGGTGTGGTGATTAGTTTTTTGTAGCCCATCTCCTTCATGCCCTTGATCAATGCGATGGAGGCTTCCAGTGTATTGGCGCCATCGTCAATTCCAGGCACCAGATGTGAATGCATATCGGTGCCAATAACGGCCATATCAACCGGTTCGGAAAGTTTGCCGGACGAAAACAGGTTTTTAAACAATCCCATAGCTGGTTATTTGCTGCAATGATACGATTTGATTTGTAAGTCAGGTGTTAAATGATGTAAAAATGAGTACTGATAGCGAAACCTCTTATTGCTTTTTGGGCTCATGGTGTTGTTTCACAAAATTCATAATCATCTCTGTTGCACCCTTTTTTTCTTCTACGTAAAACTTGCAAATGCGGCTTGCATCCTTAAGATGCTGTTCTTCCCTGATTAATCGCTCCAAAATGGCTAAAAATCCTGTTTTGTCGTTTACCGAAAAAGCACCTCCTCGGCCGATTAGCTCACGGGCCTCGCGGAATTTCTGATAGTTTGGGCCAAAAGTTACGGGCAAACCAAATGTTGCAGCTTCGAGGATATTGTGGATGCCCACGCCAAAACCACCACCGATGTGCGCAAAATCGCCGTATTGATAAAGATGTGAAAGGATGCCGATATTATCCACAACAACAACTTTTGCATCCTCAACATTCGAATCGTTAATCCCGGAAAAACAAAGACTTCCGGCGGGCAACTGGTTCATAATTCCATCGATCCGCTCTTTGTGAACTTCATGAGGCGCGATGATAAATTTGAGCTGATCGTAATCTTTTTTTATCAATTCAAAAATCAGGGCTTCATCCGGCGGCCAGGTGCTTCCACCAATGAAAATGCGATTATTGCCTTTAAACTTTTCAATGATGGGAAATGATTTTGCTTTACCTGCGATTTCAAAAACACGGTCGAAGCGGGTATCGCCGCTCACGGTAACCTGCCTGATTCCGGCTTGCTTTAAAAGATTTTCGGATGTTTCGTCCTGAACAAAAAAATGTTTAAAACTTCCAAGCAACCTACGCTGCCAGCCGCCATACCATCTGAAAAATCGCTGCCCCGGCCTGAAGATCGATGAAACACCTATGACAGGAATTTGCGACTTCCGTAGCCGGATGATATAGTTGAACCAGTATTCGTATTTGATAAAAAAGGCAATTTTTGGCCGGGTTATTTCAACAAACTTTTTTGCATTGGAGGCCGTATCGATGGGTAGATAATAGATGTGGTCGGCACCTTCATAATTCTTCCGTACTTCAAAACCTGAAGGCGAAAAAAAAGTTACCATGATGCGATAATCCGGGTAAATCTTTTTAAAAGCCTCAATAACAGGCCGCCCCTGTTCAAATTCTCCAAGCGATGCGCAATGAAACCAGGCCAGATTTTTTTCAGGGTTTATCTCGCTGGCAATTTTTGCAAAAATCCCTTTCCTCCCCTGTATCCATTTCTTTGCTTTGAGATTAAAAATGCTGAAGATATGAATCAGCAGATTGTAGAGGTGGATAATGATGTTGTAGATCAGTGTCAAAGGGAGATGTTATTAAGTTATTTGCTATTGGGTTATTGGGTTATTTGGTTAACCGGTGGTCATTGATGGTTATTGTTAGTTATTGATGGCATTTGTTGTTTTACACTAATAGCTATGTGATTTGCTCTCGTTCCAACACTCCAGTACTCCAACACCCCAACACTCCAATAATTTGAAACACAACTCATCACACACCTCACAAAACGTTAGTAATAATAAAAATCCTCAGGTTCACGCTTACTGAATGGAATCACCCATCCTATCTTAATCCCGCCCAGGAGTTCAAACCGGTTTTTGTCATCGCGGCGCATGGTGTCGAAATTCATCGAACGGCGATTTTTTGTCCAGGCCTGCATCAGTTCTGCGCCAAAGAAAAAGTTGGCCAATCTTGTATTTCCGATATGCATATACCCGATAAACTGTGTGGTGGAGAATCCATCTGTCAGCCGGTCATAGCCCTTTTTGTAGTCTCCTCTTAAAGGCGCGGCCGCTTTATTTTTAACTTCAATATGGATTTTGTGCTGCATATACCCGGCCCCGGCCATGATTAAAATTCCTGAGTTCAGGTTGTTATCAGAAAGTGGAATGAGTTTTCCTATTCGCCCGGATGTGTAAAAACCACGTTCAAAAAATGAAATTTCAGAAATATGTCCCTGATCGTCAATCACAAAGCCATCAGAATTGATCAGGTTTTGAATCAGGCTGTCCTCTTTGATTTTATTCCCGAACAAAAAATTGATGTCCACATTGTAAACCCAGTTACCGGCGGATTTATAAAAACCTCCCGGACCAATTGTTGAATTGGCACCAAACCGTTCTGCCATATCCCCGCCCGGCCACTGAAAAGAATAGGTGGGATAAACTGCCCAAACCGCATCAGGTGTTTTTTCCTCTTCGCCATCCTGGGCAAATCCGGTGGTGGATATCAGCAAAATAAATGTAAAAATTGCTAAAAACTTCTGTCTCATGATCATGATTTTCAAAACGCAAAAATAGCTAAATACGTATGAAAAGATGGATTACCCCGTAAATTCATAAGCTCTGTTAAATAATTAACAATAACTCACCAAAACTCACCAAATAAATTCGGGGCGTTGGTAAATTTGAACTAAATTTTACCTTTGTCCGCCAATAAAAATTTTGTTTAAAAATTAACAATTTTCTGCGAATGAACGAGATAAGAATGGTTGACCTGAAAGGTCAGTACGAAAAAATCAAGCCTGAAATCGACAAGGCCATCCACGAGGTTATCGATTCTACAGCATTTATCAACGGGCCTGCCGTTAAAGATTTTCAGGCTGATATGGAAAAATACCTGAACGTGAAGCATGTAATTCCCTGTGCAAACGGGACGGATGCACTGCAGGTTGCCATGATGGGCCTTGGCCTTAAACCCGGAGATGAGGTCATTACAACATCATTCACTTTTATTGCCACAGCCGAAGTAATTGCGTTGCTCGGACTAACTCCCGTGCTGGTGGATGTTGACCCTGACACTTTCAATATCGATCCGGAAGCTATCAGGAAGGCCATCACACCAAAAACCAAAGCCATCGTTCCCGTTCATTTATTTGGCCAGGCTGCTGATATGGAGGCAATCATGGCCATAGCAAAAGAGCACAGCCTTTTCGTTATCGAAGATACCTGTCAGGCCATTGGTGCAGACTACACCTTTAGTGATGGAACCTTGAAGAAGGTTGGGACAATCGGTGATGTGGCCGGCATGTCGTTTTTCCCGTCCAAAAACCTGGGATGTTATGGTGATGGCGGCGCTATTTTTACCAACAACGACGAGCTGGCCAAACAGTTGCGTGTTGTGGTAAATCACGGCATGGTGGTTCGTTACTACCACGATTACATTGGTGTAAACTCCCGCTTAGACAGCATCCAGGCTGCAGTTTTGAAAATAAAGTTGCAGTATCTTGATGATTATGCAAAGGCCCGCCAGAAGGCAGCAGCATATTACGACAAAGCATTTGCCAACCATCCAAAACTGAAAACACCGGTTAAATCCAAAAAATCAACGCACGTTTTTCACCAGTACACTTTAGTAACCAGCGACCTCGACCGGGATGCCATGCAGAAATTCCTGATGGATAAAAAGGTGCCGGCCATGATTTACTATCCGGTGCCGATGCATATGCAGAAGGCTTACCAGGATCCGCGATACAAAGAAGGCGATTTCCCGGTAACCGAACATTTATCAAAACATGTAATTTCGCTGCCCATGCACACCGAACTGGATGAAGAACAACTGGAATTCATCACTTCGGCGGTGCTTGAATTTGCCAATAAATAATTTTCATTATGGAAAAAGAATATTTCGCCCATGAAACCGCCGTCATTGATGAAGGTTGTGACATTGGGAAGGGCAGCAAAATCTGGCACTTTTCTCATATCATGAAAAACTGCAGGCTCGGCGAAAACTGTAACATCGGGCAAAATGTGGTGGTATCACCAGAGGTTGAGCTGGGTAAAAACGTCAAGGTGCAAAACAATGTTTCCATTTACACCGGCGTGATTTGTGAGGACGATGTTTTCCTGGGCCCATCCATGGTTTTTACAAATATCACCAATCCAAGAAGTGCGGTGGTACGCAAGGGAAGTTATGAAAAAACCACCGTGAAGCGCGGAGCCTCCATCGGTGCAAATGCAACCATCGTATGCGGCCATGATATCGACGAGTTTGCTTTTATTGGCGCCGGGGCGGTTATCACAAAACATGTGCCCGCTTATGCACTCGTGGTGGGAAATCCCGGACGTCAAATCGGCTGGATGAGTGAATTTGGCCACAGGCTAAATTTTGATGAAAACGGAATGGCAGTTTGCCAGGAGAGCAAGGAGAAGTATGAGTTGAAGGACGGAAAAGTGAGGAAGTTGGGTAGATAGATGACAGAA